>JADLHI010000078.1 GCA_020848895.1 Hyphomonadaceae bacterium | reverse complement strand
GAAATCATCACGTGGACAACAAATCTCCCCTTCCGGCTGAGGACGCTTCGGCCTATGTGCTCGCCCCGTTAGAGGAAGAAGCTGAGGACGACGGCGCGGACGCGCAGGCAAATGGCGAAGCGGCGCCTCTGGTGATCGCTGAAGGCACGAAGCCGGTGCGGACGATGACGGTGTCCATGGCGGTGATGCAGCTCGATTTGACCGAATCGCCAGCGTTGATGTTTAGGAACGCCGCCAACGGCGAGCTAAACGTTGTCTATCGCCGTGGCGACGGCAATGTCGGCTGGATCGATCCAGGGCGCGGGAACCGGAAAAACGGCGCCTGAATTATCTGGCTCCTCTTGGGGGCGGCGCGCGCAGGATGAGTATGAACGACCTAAGCGATTTGGTTGCGGCGGACGCTATCGTGCCGCGCTTGCTGGCGACATCGCGCCGGCAAGCGCTGCAGCTCATAGCTGAGACATTGTCCAAGAGCGCCGGTATCGACGCGCGCGCCGCGTTCGACACGGTGCTGATCCGCGAGCGATTGAACGGCACCGGCCTCGGCGAAGGCGTAGCCACGCCGCACGGACCCCTGGCGGGTCTCACGCGCCCGATCGCGGCATTCGCGCGCCTCGACCCGCCGCAGGATTTCGAGGCGATGGACAATCGCCCCGCCGATCTCGTGTTCATGCTGCTCTCGCCGCCTGACAAGAGCGCCGATCATTTGAAAGCGCTGGCGCGGATTTCACGGTTTCTGAAACACCCCGACGTGCGCGCGGCTTTACGCGCGGCGCGCGGCGCGGATGAGCTCTACGCGCTGATCGCCGGCGCCGTGCATAGCGACGCCGCATGATGACCGCGGCCGACAGGCTGTTCTCGTACTTCCCGCTGCTGATGACAGTGCTGCTCCTGGCGGCGCTGGGCGTCTTCGCGCAATGGCCCTCGCTATGGAGCGCGATGCTTGTGCTGTTCGTGATCTACTTCGTACCGCCGATGGCGCAGCGCGTGATGCTGCGCTGGGCGCCGCTGAAGCAAGGCATCTGTCAAATTGACGGCCGCGCGTTCTCGCCTTGGCTGGCGTCCCATCACATCCAAGCGCTTTACGATGCGCTGCCGTACCTGGAATCGCTGCTACGCGTGTTTCCAGGCTTCTATTCGATGTGGCTGCGCATGTGGGGCTCGCGCGTCGGCTACGGCGTCGAATGGCCGGTGCGCATGGACGTGCTCGACCGGAGCCTGATGGATATCGGAAATCGCGTGGTGTTCGCGCGTGAAGTCGAGCTGGTGGCGCATGTGCGGAAGAAAACCGACGCTGGGCGTTCGCGCGTGCTCGTGCGCAACGTGCGCATCGGCAGTTACGCCTTCATCGGCGCCGGCGCACGCGTCGGCGCAGGCGCCAGCGTGCCGTCAAACGCCAGCGTGCCGGAAATGGCCGTGGTCGGCGTCAACGAAGTGTTCGGCGACGCCGTAAGGCATCACGAGCAAGCGGAAGCGGAGTTCGCCTAATATGGACCGCCGGCGTCTCGCCGGCATGCGCCGTCGCACGCCGGCGAGACGCCGGCGGTCCATATTAGTCCTTCTCCAACTTCGCCAGCAGCACGCCCTCACTGACTTGCGCGCCGGCTTTAGCGTTGAGTTCGGCAAGCTTGCCGTCAAACGGCGCAGTGAGCGTGTGCTCCATCTTCATGGCTTCGAGCACAAGGATGGGGTCGCCCTTCTTCAGCTTCGCGCCAGCTTTCGCGGCGACGGAGACGATCTTGCCCGGCATCGGCGAAAGAATCGCGCCATCGCCGGCGCTTGCTTCGTCCGCACTGCGCTCGCCGCTGTCGAGGGTGAATTCGTGGGCTTCGCCGTTCTGAAAGACGAGCAAGTGTCCGCCTGCCCAAGTATATTCCCAATCACCGGCTTTGGGTTCGGCCACGAGCGACTCGCCGTTGCATAGCAAGCGAACAGCGGTGCTGCGCGCCGCGTTCAGACGGAATCCCGAAAGCTGCGCCCACACTTCTCTGTTGGCTTGCGGTTTGCTCTTGGGTTGGTTCACAAAGGCTCGCGCGGCAGTCGCGACGACGGCTTGCGAAGGTTCTGGGCGCTTGGTGAGCGTGTCCCCCGCGCTAGCAATCAGTGCTGTATCGACATCGCCCATGACGAAGCGCGCATCATCGAGACATCGCACTAGGAAGCCGGCGTTCGTCTTCACCGGCCAGACCTTGAGTTCTGCGCACGCATCGCGGAGCTGGCGAACCGCCGCCGCCCGATTGTCGCCATGAACAATGACCTTGCCGATCATCGGGTCATAGTACGGAGACACCTCTCCTCTGTATTCGACAGCAAAATCGTTGCGCGACTCCTCCGGAAGATGAAGGACATCAAGTCGGCCGATCGACGGGAGGAATCCGGTGCTTGGGTCCTCCGCATACAACCGCGCTTCCATTGCCCAGCCGTTGATCTTTAGCTCTTCTTGCTTCAGCGGCAGCTTTTCACCGCTCGCGACGCGCAGTTGCCATTCTACCAAGTCCTGCCCCGTGATCTCTTCGGTCACCGGGTGTTCGACTTGGAGGCGCGTGTTCATTTCCATGAACCAGATGCGATCGCCGCGCAGGCCCTCGCTGGCGTCGGCGATGAACTCGATGGTGCCGGCGCCGACATAGTTCACGGCTTTCGCCGCAAGCACGGCTGCATCGGTGACGGCTTTGCGCGCTTCGGCGCTCATGCCCGGCGCGGGCGCTTCTTCGATCACCTTCTGATGGCGGCGTTGCAGCGAGCAATCGCGCTCGAACAAATGCACGACATTGCCATGCGCATCGCCGAACACCTGCACCTCGATATGACGCGGGCGCTGCACGTACATTTCGAGCAGCACGCGATCATCACCGAACGCCGCCGCCGCTTCGCGCTTGGCGGATGCGAGCGCCGCTTTGAAGTCACCCTTCTTCTCGACCTTGCGCATGCCCTTCCCGCCACCGCCGGCGACGGCCTTGATCAGCACCGGATAACCGATCGCGTCGGCCTCCTTTGCCAAGCGCTCTTCGCTTTGGTCTTCGCCGAGATAGCCGGGCGTCGTCGGCACGCCGGCTTCGGCCATGAGTTTCTTGGCGGCGTCCTTGAGGCCCATGGCGCGGATGGAGTCAGGGTTCGGCCCGATCCAAATCAGCCCCGCATCGATGACAGCCTGCGCGAAGTCGGCGTTCTCGGAGAGAAAACCGTAACCAGGATGGATCGCCTCGGCGCCGGTTTGCTTGGCCGCGGCAATGATCTTGTCGCCGCGGAGGTAGCTCTCCTTCGCCGGCGACGCGCCGATGTGCACCGCTTCGTCCGCCTCGCGCACGTGCAGCGCTTTGGCGTCAGCGTCGGAATAGACGGCGACCGTGCGGATGCCGAGACGCTTGCACGTCCTGATCACGCGCCGCGCAATTTCTCCGCGATTGGCGATGAGCACGGATTTCAGCATGCGCGCACCAAATCCCCCGCCCCCTTGTGGGGCGGGGTTAGGGGTGGGGGGCGATGGGCAGCGCGGCCTATCGCGGAACGCGCACGAATGTTGGTGCAAGCTTCGTCAAACGTCAGCGCGTTTGAACGCCCCCCCTCCCCTGCCCCTCCCCCGCAAGGGGGGAGGGGTGAAGAAAAGCAGGCGATTTCGCCACGATTTGCGCTGAGAACGGATTTAAGCATGAGCCCACACGGCGTTGATGGCGAACAGGACAAGAAACAAAACGAACGGCGCGAGGATCAGCAGCGTCGGACCACGACTCTTCTTGTGGAGAAGGCCGTCGAGTTGAAGGAAGACAGCTGGCCAGGCGAAGATGGCTGTCGGCAGCACGAGCCACAGCATGAGCGACGGGACCTTGACCCGCATCAACGTCATTGCGCGGAGCATGCTGGCAATGAGCAGGACACCGAGCGTGAGATAAGAGACAACGAAGTCCGAGAGCGGCGGCACGTGGAAGAAGTTGGTGATCAAGCCGAACACGTTAGCGAAATGGACGCTGATGTTCTCGGCCCAAAAGTTCACGAGATAGCCGATCGGCCCCTGCCACTCGACCATGCCCGAGACCATGTTAGCGATCTCGATCGGGCCGCCGAACAAGCCGATGGGCGCAAGGATGACCGATAGCCACCAGAGGACGTCGCGGTTCATCGTGGCATTGGGTTGGGTTTCAGCGGTCATGTTCCCCCTCTCCCTTGCGGAGAAGGGGTCAGGGGATGAGGGGCGGAGATACGAGCGCGTTGCTTCGAGAGTGAGAGCCGAGCGCGTGCCTGCGAAGTGCGCGACAGCTTGACGCCCCTCACCGCAAGGGAGAGGGGGAGAAGCGAGCGTGCCATCTCACCACGGTTTGCGATGCGGACGGATTTAAGCACTCGGTTCGTCGTCCTTCATCACGTGTGGGAAGTACTGGAGATCCCAATCGTCCGGACGAAACATCACCTTCACATGCCACGGAATGATCTCGTCGGGTTCGTAGGGCACGCCCCGGGTCAGAACTTCCGCGATCAGCTCATCGTGCAGCATGTGAAAATGATCTGATTGCTCACTCAAATGCTGAAGCTCCGCAATGAGCAGATCGCGTCCCTCCGGATTCACGTAGAGATACACTTCAACAGGCTCGCCCTGCTCGTCCTTCCTTACGGCAAAAGTGATGCGTGGCTTGGCCATGACTACATCCTGAACACGCCGAAGCGTGTTTCTGGGATTGGCGCGTTGAGTGATGCGCTGATCGCCAAGCCAAGCACGTCACGCGTTTGCGCTGGGTCGATAATCCCGTCGTCCCATAGCCGCGCTGTCGCGTGATACGGATCGCCTTCGGCTTCGTATCTCGCGCGGATGGGGTCTTTGAATTTTTCTTCGTCGGATTTCGCCCAGCTCTCGCCCTTCGCTTCCATACCGTCGCGCTTCACTTGCGCGAGCACCGAGGCCGCTTGTTCGCCGCCCATGACGGAGATACGGCTGTTGGGCCAGGTGAAGAGGAAGCGTGGGCTATAGGCGCGGCCGCACATGCCGTAATTGCCGGCGCCGAACGAGCCGCCGATTAGCACGGTGAATTTCGGCACTTCGGCGGAGGCGACGGCTGTCACCATCTTCGCGCCGTCCTTGGCGATGCCGCCGGCTTCGTATTTGCCGCCGACCATGAAGCCGGAAATGTTTTGCAAGAAGAGCAGCGGAATGCCGCGCTTGCACGCGAGTTCGATGAAGTGCGCGCCCTTCTGTGCGCTTTCGCTGAACAGGATGCCGTTGTTCGCGAGGATCGCGACGGGAAAGCCCCAGATGCGCGCGAAGCCGGTGACGAGCGTGGGGCCGTAAAGCGGGCGGAATTCGTCCAGCTCGCTGCCGTCGACGATGCGGGCGATGACTTCGCGGACATCGTACGGCGTGCGTACGTCGTCGGGGATGATTCCATAGATGCTTTCGGCATCGTAAGCCGGCGCGATCGGTTCGCGGAGATCGAGGCCGACGCGCTTTGTAATGTTGAGGTTCGCCACGATGCGGCGCACCAGATGGAGCGCGTGCGCATCGTCTTGCGCGAGGTGATCGACAACGCCGCTCTTGCGCGCGTGCAGATCGCCGCCGCCGAGGTCTTCGGCGCTGATCACTTCGCCGGTCGCGGCTTTCACCAGCGGCGGACCGCCGAGGAAGATCGTGCCTTGGTTGCGGACGATGACGGTTTCATCGCTCATCGCTGGCACGTAGGCGCCGCCGGCGGTGCAAGAGCCCATGACGCAGGCGATCTGCGCGATGCCCTCGCCCGACATGCGCGCCTGATTGAAGAAGATGCGGCCGAAATGGTCGCGGTCCGGGAACACTTCGGCTTGGTGTGGCAGGTTCGCGCCGCCGCTATCGACGAGATAGACGCACGGCAGCTTGTTCTGCATCGCGATCTCTTGCGCGCGCAGGTGCTTCTTCACCGTCATCGGAAAATACGCGCCGCCCTTCACGGTGGCGTCGTTAGCGACGATCATCACTTCGCGGCCGGAGACGCGGCCGATGCCGGTGATCACGCCGGCGGCAGGCGCTTCGCCGTTGTAGAGATCGTACGCCGCAAGCGCGCCCACTTCGAGAAACGGCGCGCCGGGATCAAGCAAACGCTCAACGCGCTCGCGCGGGAGGAGCTTGTTGCGCTTGGTGTGACGGGCGCGGGATTCTTCGGGGCCACCGAGTGCGATCTGCGCGGTGCGTTCGCGCAGCTCTTGCGCCAAGCCACGATGGTGCGTGGCGTTCTTGGCGAAGACCTCGGAGTTCGGATCGATGTTGCTCTTCAATTTCATGCGACGGCGCCAAAGCACCCCCTCCCCGCGAGGGGAGGGGGCAGGGGGTGGGGAGAAACACGGTGTTTGCCGCGCGCGAAGAACATGGACCGACGGCGCTCTCGCCGGCATGCGCCAGATCGGACAGGCGCCGGCGCTTGTCGGCAGCAATCGCGCCGTGCCGGCGAGGGCGCCGGCGGTCCATATTTGCGCATTGTTCTGAGAGTGCGGCGCTTCACCCCGCCCCCCGCCCCCTCCCCTCGCGGGGAGGGGGAGAACTGCGCGGCGTTCTTGGCGAAGGCTTCGGAATTTGGATCGATTGACGACTTGAGCTTCATGGGTGCCGTACATCTGGACCGCCGACGCCCTCGCCGGCACTTTGCTTCAGCTTGCGACTGCGGTGCTAATTGAAACACCGGATGCCGGCGAGGGCACCGGCGCTCCATATTACCCAGCTCCAATAATTTCCCGGCCGATCAGGAAGCGCCGCACTTCATTTGTGCCGGCGCCGATGTCGTAGAGCTTAGCGTCGCGGAGGAAGCGCTCAACTGGGAAGTCGCGCGTGTAGCCCGCGCCGCCGAGGGCTTGGATGGCTTCGAGGGAGGTCTTCACCGCGCTTTCGGAGGCGTAGAGGATGGCGCCGGCCGCGTCGTGACGGGTGGTCTTGCCGGCGTCGCAGGATTTGGCGACGGCGTAGACGTAAGCGCGCGCCGAATTGAGCGCCACGATCATGTCGGCGACCTTGGCCTGGATCAGCTGGAACGAGCCGATCGGTTTGCCGAATTGCTTGCGCTCGCGGACGTAGGGCAGCACGACATCGAGGCAGGCTTGCATGATACCGAGCGGACCGGCGCTCAGCACGGCGCGTTCGTAGTCGAGGCCGCTCATCAAAACGGCGACGCCGCGATTGAGGCCGCCCATGACGTTTTCTTCCGGCACTTCGCAGTCTTCGAACACGAGCTCGCCGGTGTCAGAGCCGCGCATGCCCATTTTGTCGAGCTTCTGGCTGGTGCTGAAGCCTTTGTAGCCGCGCTCGATAATGAAAGCAGTGATGCCGCCGGAGCCGGCGCCGGGTTCCGTCTTCGCATACACGACGAGCGTGTTGGCTTCGGGCGCGTTGGTGATCCAGAACTTTGTGCCATTGAGCACGTAGCGATCGCCCTTCTTCTCAGCGCGTAGCTTCATGCCCACAACATCGGAGCCCGCGCCCGCTTCACTCATGGCCAGCGAGCCGACATGTTCGCCGCTGATGAGCTTCGGAAGATACTTCTGCTTCTGTTCAGGCGTCGCCCAGCGGCGGAGCTGGTTGATGCAGAGGTTTGAGTGCGCGCCGTAGCTCAAGCCGATCGAGGCCGACGCGCGGCTCACCTCTTCCATCGCAACGACGTGTTCGAGATAGCCGAGGCCGAGGCCGCCATCTTCTTCGGTGACGGTGATGCCATGCAGACCAAGCTCGCCCATCTCCGGCCACAGCTCGCGCGGGAATTTGTTGTGCGCGTCGATCTCCGCGGCCATCGGCGCGATGCGGTCCTGCGCGTAGCGGCGGGTGGTGTCGCGAATGGCGTCGGCGGTTTCGCCGAGTTGGAAATCGAGTTGGTAGGAGTCTGTCACTGGCGCTCCGTGCACACACGTTTCCCGGACGCACGAAGCGCGATCCGGGACCTAGGGGCCACGAACTGAGCTGGCTGCTCCTGGGTCCCGGCTCTTCGCTGCGCTTCGGCCGGGAAGCGCTTGAGAGGTAATTGATTTGCGTTCTGAATAGAAATTGAACGTTTCGAACAAGACTGATAGATATGCTCTATGAATCG
>JADLHI010000077.1 GCA_020848895.1 Hyphomonadaceae bacterium | reverse complement strand
TATTTCATGCGCGCCAAGGCGACGGCGGCCGAGTTGGAGGCGATCGAGAAAACCGCGCTGCTTGGCGAAGAGGCGGTGCAGGGCAAGGGCTGCCTCTATCTCAAATTCCCCAAAGGTCAGGGCGTTTCCAAGCTGAAGCTCCCCAAGAGCGGCACAGCCCGCAACTGGAACACGGTGACAAAACTTGCCGCCATGGCGCGCGCGGCATAAGCCGTCCGCAAACGAGGGACCTTTATGTTCAATCTTCAAGGCAAGACCGCGCTCGTAACCGGCGCTTCAGGCGGCATTGGCGGCGCTATCGCCAAGGCGCTGGCGGCACAGGGCGCGCGTGTCGCGCTCTCCGGCACGCGCGTGGAAGCGCTGGAGAAAGTGAAGGCCGAGCTTGGCGGCGATCACGTCATCACGCCGTGCAATCTCTCCGACACCGCCGCCGTGGACGCGCTCGTGGGCCAAGCCGAGACCGCGCTCGGCGGGCGCTTGGACATCCTCGTCGCCAACGCCGGCATCACCAAGGACGGCCTCTTGCTGCGCATGAAGGACGAGGATTTTCAGAACGTCCTGAAGATCAATCTCGAAGGCTATTTCCGCCTCTCGCGCGCCGCGCTCCGCAACATGATGAAGAATCGCTGGGGCCGGATCATCGCCATCACCTCCGTGGTCGGCGTCACCGGAAACCCCGGACAGGCGAATTACGCCGCCTCGAAAGCCGGCATGATCGGCTTCACCAAGGCGCTCGCCGCCGAGGTCGCCAGCCGCAACGTCACCGCCAATTGCATCGCCCCGGGCTTCATCAGCTCACCGATGACCGACGTGTTGAACGACACGCAAAAAGCCGCGCTGATGACGAAAATTCCGGCCGGGCGCCTTGGCGAAGGTTCTGATGTAGCAGCCGCCGCCGTCTATCTGGCGAGCGAAGAAGCTGGGTACATGACCGGTCAGACGTTGCATGTGAACGGCGGCATGGCCATGATCTGAGGGGCTGCCCTGCGCCCCGGCGGTGAAAAAGGCTTGCGCCGGGGGCCGCGTGTGGTCAAAAGGCCGCTCACAAGCGTCCTTGAGCGGACGTGACCAATTTTTCAGCACTTGGCGAGGCGTGCATGTCGGAAGTTTTTGAGCGCGTGAAGGCGATCGTGATCAAGCACCTCGAAGCCGACCCCGCGAAGGTGGTTGAGAAGGCTTCGTTCATCGATGACCTTGGCGCCGACAGCTTGGACAACGTCGAGTTGGTCATGGCGTTCGAGGAAGAGTTCGGCATTGAGATTCCGGACGACGCGGCTGAGCACATTCAGACCGTTGGCGACGCCGTGAAGTTCATCTCGGAGAAGCAGGGCTAAGGCCCTGCCGCGCTGATGCGGCGCGTCGTCATCACAGGCATCGGACTCGTCACGCCGCTGGCCGCGAATGCGCCGGCGACGTGGGAGCGTTTGCTCGCGGCTAAGTCCGGCGCGAACCGCGTCGAGCACGTCAAGGTCGATGACCTGCCGTGCCGCATCGCGTGCGTCGTTCCCCGCGTCGATGGACGCGGCGGCGGCGCCGGCGATCCGCACGCCTTCGATCCCGACAAGGTGATGTCGGCCAAAGAACAACGCCGCATCGAAGACTTCATCCTCTATGCAATCGCCGCGTCCGACGAAGCGGTGAAGGATAGCGGCTGGCAGCCCGAGGCCGACGAAGACAAGAACCGCACCGGCGTTCTCATCGGTTCGGGCATTGGCGGCATCGAGGCCATCGGCAACACCGCGCTCCAGTTGGAACGCGATGGTCCGCGCAAGATTTCGCCGTTCTTCATTCCGAGCGCGCTGATCAATCTGGCTTCCGGCCAAGTTTCGATCCGTCACGGTTTTCGCGGCCCGAACCACGCCGTCGTTACGGCGTGCGCCACTGGCGCGCACGCAATCGGCGATGCCTCGCGTTTGATCATGTACGGCGACGCTGACGTGATGGTCGCGGGCGGCGCTGAAGCCACGGTTGGCCGTCTGGCCATGGCTGGCTTTTGCGCGCTGCGCGCGATGTCGACCGGCTACAACGACACGCCAGAAAAAGCCTCGCGCCCGTACGACAAAGACCGCGACGGTTTTGTCATGGGCGAAGGCGCGGGTTGCGTCATCCTAGAAGAGTACGAGCACGCCAAGGCGCGCGGCGCAAAGATCTACGCCGAGGTCAAAGGCTACGGCCTCTCCGGCGACGCCTATCACATCACTGCGCCGGCCGATGACGGCGACGGCGGCTTCCGCGCCATGACCGCGGCGCTGAAGAACGCAGGCATGACGCCCGCGGACATCGATTATCTCAACACCCACGGCACTTCGACGCCGCTCGGCGATGAGATCGAACTCAAAGCCATCGAACGGCTGTTCGGCAATTCGGCGGCGGGGCTTTCGGTCTCGTCGACGAAGTCCGCCATCGGTCATCTGCTCGGCGCCGCAGGCGCGGTGGAAGCGATTTTCTGCGCGCTGGCGATCCGCGATGGCGTTATTCCGCCGACATTAAATCTGGAAAATCCGTCGGTTGAGACCGCCATAGATTTGACGCCCAACACCGCCAAGAAAAAGACGGTGAAGGCAGCGATGTCGAATTCGTTCGGGTTCGGCGGCACGAATGCCGCTGTGATCCTTACAGCGGTGGATTGATGGCCAGAGCAGCGGCGCGCCGTTCCAGCAGCGGCGGCGGATTTTTCTCATTCCTGTTTTGGATTGCGGTGCTGGCCGGTGCGGCGGCGCTTTTCGCGTTTTTCTATTTTACCAGCGCGATCGGGCGCCCGGGTCCGTTCGCGGAGCCGCGCACGTTCGTGGTCGAGCGCGGCGCGTCAGGTGCGGGCATCGCCGAGAAGCTCGAAGCGGAAGGCTTCATCAGCGACGCGCTGCTTTTCCGCATCGCCACGCGCCTGCAGGGCGGGGCGGCGCTGCAAGCGGGCGAGTACGAAATTCCCGCCAACGCATCGACACGCCAGATCGTCGAGTTGATGACCAGCGGCGATGCGCTTCAGCACGCGATCACGTTTCCGGAAGGCATCACGATCGCCGCGGCGATGCGCATTCTCGAAGAAAGCGATGTGCTGACTGGCGACATGCCCGCCGCGCCACCGGAAGGTTCGATCCTGCCGGACACGTATCATGTAGCGCGTGGCATGACGCGCGCGGCGTTGCTCCAGCAAATGCGCGATGCACGCGATGAGGCCGTGAACGAAATCTGGGCCAACCGTGCGCCGAACCTGCCGCTGGCGACGCCGGACGATCTTGTGAATCTCGCGGCGATCGTTGAGCGCGAGACAGGCGTTGCCTCGGAGCGCGCCCTTGTGGCCGCGGTGTTCGTCAACCGCCTGCGCCGTCCCATGCGCTTGGAAACCGATCCGACGATCATCTACGGCGTCTGCCTGCGCCACCCCGATCGGTGCCGGGATGGGCGCCTCGTCGACGCGCAGGGCAATCGCCGCACCATTCGCCAAAGCGAAATCGACATGAACACCGGCTACAACACCTACCGGATCGATGGCCTGCCGCCGACGCCGATTGCGAACCCCGGCCGTGCGGCGCTCGAAGCGACGGCGCATCCGGCGGAGTCGAACGCGCTCTTCTTCGTCGCCGACGGCACCGGCGGGCACGTGTTTGCGTCGACGCTGTCGGAGCACCAAGCCAACGTCGCGCGCTGGCGTGAGATCGAGGCGCAGCGCCTCGCGGCCGAACGCGCAGGGCGCTAGCAAGCTCAAGGGGTGTGCCGGGCGCGATTCCGCGATATGCACCCCCGTATGACCATTTCCGGAATGACAGGCTTTGCGCGGGCCGAAGGCGAACACGCCGGCCAGCGTTGGATCTGGGAGCTGAAGAGCGTCAATGGCCGCGGCCTCGATTTCAAGCTGCGCACGCCGCCCGGCTATGACGCCATAGAGCCTGCCGCACGATCGGCCGCCAACGGAAAGTTCAAACGCGGCTCGATTCAAGCTTCGCTCTCGGTCGCGCGAGAGAGCAGTGCGGCGGCGTCGCTCAAGATCGATCTCGAATTGGCGGAACGCTTGGTTGCCGCCGCCGAGCAGTTCAAAGGCCGCGTCGCCAAGCCGCGCTGGGACGGCATCCTCGCGGTGCGCGGCGTGGTCCAGAGCGAAGATAACGCCGAGCTATCGGACGAAGAACGGATCGCGTTCGAAGCCAAACTTATCGATAGCTTCAACACCGCGCTCGATTTGCTGGCGCAGGCGCGCCAGGCCGAAGGCCGCGCCCTTGCCGGCATTTTCAGCGAAGCCGCCACCAGGCTCGATGGCCTGATCGGCGCCGCGCGTACGACCGCCGCCGCCGCGCCCGCTGCGGCGCTGGAGCGTATTCGCCAGCGTCTGGAATCCCTGGCGCCCGATCTGAAGCTCGATCCGCAGCGCGTTGCGCAGGAAGCAGCGATCGCCGCCACGCGCGCGG
>JADLHI010000076.1 GCA_020848895.1 Hyphomonadaceae bacterium | reverse complement strand
GCGTAAAGCCAGGAGAGCGCCTCGACGGGATCGCGCTTCATCAGCATATCCGACAGATGCGTCATCGCCGGCGCATAGCCCAGTTCGGACGCGCGCATCAGCCAACGGTGCGCATCGTCTGGCTCGCTCATGGTGGCGATCTGCACCATCGCTTCGCGGTCGCCGCCGCCGGCGGCCGAGCGAAATTGCGTCAATGCCGTCTCGTTGTTTTTCACAACGCCGACGCCCGTGCGCAGGGCGATGCCATATGCGGTTTGCGCGCCCGGATGGCCAAATTCGGCGCCGCGTTCGAAGCAGTCAACGCCGGCAGCCTTGTCGACGTCGCCGCCGAGTCCGCGCCAATACAAGAGGCCAAGGTGATAGAACCCGGCTGGCCGCGGCTCGTCCTGGAGCGCGTCTTCGAGCAATTTGCGCGCGCGTTTCCATTCGCTCTTCTCGAACGCGTCGAGGCCCTTATCGAGTTTGGAGCGGCCGCCGAACATCAGACCGAGAAGCTGACGCCGCAGCCGCAGCTCGACGTCGCGTTCGGGTTCTTCACTTTGAACGAGGCGCCGATCAGTTCATCGACCCAATCGACTTCGGAGCCGAGCAGGAACGGCAACGACACCGGATCGATGAAAAGCCGGGCGCCGTCGCGTTCGATCACCAGATCGTCCGCGTTCGCCGCCTGCGCCACGCCAATCTCGTATTGAAACCCGGAGCAGCCGCCGCCCTCGACGGCCACGCGCAGGCCCGCGCCCAAAGGCTCGCGCGCGACCACGGACTTGATCCGCTCGGCGGCGGCAGCGGAGAGGGCGACGTCAGTCATTCGTTAACAGTGACCTTTGGGCGTTTCTAAAGCGCTTCGCCCCCATATATGATCATCCCCCCAGGTGAGGAGAAGCCGGTTCGTGGCTGACGGGCACAAAGCAGTGAAAAAAGCGAAGGCGCCCAAGGCCGAACCGCCCTTCGTGCGTCCGCCGCGCGCCCGCTACGCCACCGATCCGGCCCGTTCGCGCGGGCGCTTGCATGAAGAACCGGAAAGCAAGACCCGCACGTCCTTCGAGCGCGACCGCGACCGCATCGTCCATTCCAGCGCCTTCCGGCGCCTGCGCGGCAAGACGCAGGTGTTCGTCGCCCATGAGGGCGATCACTACCGCACGCGGCTGACGCATTCATTGGAAGTGGCGCAGATCGCCCGCAGCGTCGCGCGGGTGATGGGCCTCGATGACGATCTCGCCGAGACGCTCGGCATCGCCCACGATCTCGGCCACCCCCCGTTCGGGCATACGGGCGAAGATGTGCTCGATGCGTGTATGGAAAACTACCAGGGCTTCGACCACAACGCGCAGACGCTGCGCGTGCTGACGAAACTTGAGCGCAAATATCCGCTGTTCGACGGCCTCAACCTCACCTGGGAGACGCTGGAAGGCGTCGTCAAACACAACGGCCCGCTGATCCGGTATGGGCAGAAGCTCGAAGATCTGCCGATCGCGATTCAGGAATACAACGCCACCCACGATCTGGACCTGGAGTCCTGGCCAAGCTTGGAAGCGCAAGTCGCCGCGCATGCCGATGATGTCGCCTACAACAATCACGATATCGACGATGGCCTGCGCGCCGGCCTGTTTTCGCTGACGGAGCTGCGCGAGGAGGTGCCGATGGTCGAGCGCGTGCTGCGCACCGTCGAGCGCGACCATCCCGATTGCGACGAGTTCCGCACATCCGCCGAAACCGTGCGCCGGCTGATCGGCGTCTGGATCGACGATCTGGTCTGGGAATCCGGCAACCGCATCGCCAAGGCAAAGCCCCAAAGCGTGGAAGATGTGCGCGCCGCTGGCGCGCCGCTGATCGGCTTTTCCGACGTGATGAACGAGCACCAGGCGGTGCTGCGGCGGTTCTTGATGGCGCGCATGTATCGCCACTGGAAGGTCAACCGCTCGCGCAGCCACGCCAAACGCATCATCCGTCAGCTGTTCGATCTTCTGATCTCGGAACCCGAATTGCTGCCGCCGGCTTGGCAAGAGGGCGCCAATGGTCCGCGCGGCCAACGCACTGCGCGCCGCGTTTGCGACTACATCGCCGGCATGACCGACGATTTCGCCATCGACGAACACAAGCGCCTGTTCCGCCTAGACCGCTAATATGGACCGCCGGCGTCTCGCCGGCCGTCGCTGCCGCCTGCCGCTCGTCCATAAACCACTCCGTTACGCTTCCGGAATTAGAGATTCACGCATGGCTGCTCTTCGCTCCGTTAAGCAGGGGTGAAGAAGCAGCGTGGTAAACAACCGCTTGCGATTCCGGAGAGCGCGACGTGAGCAGAAGCTACGATCCACGCATGCATGCGTATGACGACCATTCGCGCGGCGCCGGCGTGCTCTACGTCTTGATGGTTGTGATTGCGGTCGCCTTCGGCGGCTTCCTCTGGCAGCTCTACAGCGCCCCCGAAGTGCCGCGCATCACCGCGCAAGCGGGGCCTTACAAGATCGAACCGCCGCCAGAGCCCCCGCCAGCACAAGCCTTGCCTGAGACAGCGCCGCCGCCAGCGGCCGCCGGCGCGCTCGCGGAAGCGGAAACGCCAATGGTTGAACTCAATCCGCAAGTCGATGCGCCGGACATGCCGACCTTCGCCGTCAACGGCCGCTACGTGGCGCAATTGGCGGCGCTGCAATCGGAAGGCGCGGTGGAGCCGTCGTGGCGTCGCTTTGCGGCGCGCGCGCCGGCCTTGTTTGCGGGCGCACACATGGATGTGCAGCGCGCCGATCTTGGCCCGCGCGGAATTTATCACCGCATCCGCGCCGGCTATTTCGCCAGCAGCGATGATGCGACGCTGTTCTGCGAGCGGATACGGCAGATGGGCCAGGACTGCATCGTCGCTGCGCGGTAAGACCCGATCATGCTTTCATGCCTCCTTGGCCTGCGCCAACCGAAACTCGATGACGATACGCGCGCGTTCTTCCGCGACGCGCGCCCATGGGGCTTCATTCTCTTTCGCGAAGCATGCGTCACGCGCGAACAAGTGCGTGCGCTGTGCGCCGAACTGCGCCAGAGCGTCGATCGCGACGCCACGGTCTGGATCGACCAGGAAGGCGGCCGGGTTGCGCGGCTGAAGGCGCCGGAATGGCCCGTGTGGCCGGCGGCGGGCAAGTTCGGCGAAATCTACGCAAAGGACAAAAAGGCCGGGCGCGAAGCGGCGTATCTCGGCTATCGCCTGATCGCGCATGAGCTGCGCTCGATCAGCGTCGACGGCGATTTTGCGCCGGTGCTCGATGTGCCGGTCACAGGTTCTGACAAGATCGTCGGCGACCGCGCCTTCTCGGCCGATCCAAAAGAAGTCGCGCTGCTTGCCCGCGCCGCGCTCGAAGGCATGCACGACGGCGGCGTCGCCGGCTGCATCAAGCACATGCCAGGTCACGGCCGCGCGACCGCCGATAGTCACCTGGCGTTGCCGAAAGTCGGCGCTAAGGAATTCGACCTCGCCAACGATGTGTTCCCGTTCGCGCAACTGGCCGACGCGGAAGCAGCGATGACCGCGCACATCGTCTTCGAGGCCTGGGACCCCGATCGCCCCGCCACATGCTCGCCGTTCGTGATCGAAGAAATCATCCGCAAGCGCATCGGCTTCCAAGGCATGTTGATGAGCGACGATCTCGACATGCATGCGCTCCAATACGCGCTGAACGGCGGCCTGACTGAACGCGCCGAAGCTGCGCTGAGCGCGGGCTGCGATGTGGTGCTGCAATGCTCGGGCAAACTCAGCGAAATGCAGATCACCGCCAAGGGCTGCCGTGACCTCACAGGCCTGCCGCTGGTTCGCGCGCGCGCTGTGGAAGCCTTCGCAAAACGCCCGCCGCGCGAATTCGACGCCGACGCCGGATGGGCCAGATTCAAAGAGCTGTTGAACAACTAGACGTCATTCCGGGGCTCGCGTAGCGAGAACCCGGAACCCAGGGGCCGCCAAAAGGTGCTATATTCCTGTGTTCCGGATCGCGCTCCCGCGCGTCCGGAATGACGAAGAGCAGATGAGCAACGACACAGAAACACTGGACCTGGACCTCGGCGCCGCCGAGGAGGCGGAAGGGCGCGACGCGCTTCTGCTGGCGCTCGACGCATTCGAAGGCCCGTTGCATCTCCTCCTGGAACTCGCGCG
>JADLHI010000075.1 GCA_020848895.1 Hyphomonadaceae bacterium | reverse complement strand
TCAAGCTCAAATCTCCCGCCGCGGCGCGGCCGTCGCCGGGTCGCCTGTGTTCGGCGTGCCCTTCGGTTCAATCAGCATCACGTGTGTTTCTTCTTCGGCGAAGGGCGCGTGTTCGACGCCTTGCGGCACCACGAACACTTCACCCGGCCCCACGCGCACATCGCCATCGCGCAGCCGCATGATCATCTCGCCCTTTAGGACAAGGAAGAAGTCATCCGTGTCTGAATGTGAGTGCCACGGAAACTGTCCTTGAAACTTCACCACCATCAGGTCGTGCCCGTTGAAGGCGCCCACGACGCGCGGCTGCCAATGGCCTTCGAACATCGAAAGCTTCTCGGCGAGGTTGATCTTGCTCATGCGCCGATGTTAGCGCCGTGCATTCGCCTCAGGCAACGGCGCGATTGCGCCGGCGCGATAAAGCTCGATCACCCAGGCGATTTGTTTGCCTCGCCAGTTGCCGCAGAAATAGGTCAACGGGAAGACCAGTGAGCCGATCAGCAAGATCACAATCCCGCTCGCGTATTCGCTGATGAACGCGGTGAGAAAGTCCGGCGCCGCGTCCGAGAGCATGGCCGCGAGCGCCACCGGGGCCGAGACGTACCCCAGAAACACCGCGCGGAAGATGTCGCTTGAGCGCTGCTCGTTTATTCTGGCGATGGACGCGAGGGCTTCGAGCATCTCGGGGGAGGCGCCTTCCATCGTGCGCGCGGCGCGGCGGGCGCTCTTACTTGTAATCATCAGCGTCGTCACGTCGGCGCCGATCATGCGCCACGAACTAACGTCGAAGAAGAGATCGGCGATGAAACGCCAAAGCGGATAGCACTTTGCCACCGCTCTGAACCGTTGCTGCACATCGGATGGATCGATGCTCATGTGTGAGCGAAGATATCCGTCTCTTCCCAGCCGGCGAGGTCAAGCGCCGCGCGTGTCGGCAGGAAATCGAAGCACGATTGCGCGATCTCGGTGCGGCCCTCGCGCGCAAGCATCGCATCGAGCCGTTCCTTCAACGCATGCAGATGCAGCACATCCGACGCCGCGTAGGCCAATTGCGCATCCGAAAGCTCCGGTGCGCCCCAGTCGCTGGATTGCTGATCCTTGGAGATGTCACGACCGAGGACTTCCTTGGTGAGGTCCTTCAGGCCGTGGCGATCCGTGTACGTGCGAACCAGTTTCGAGGCGACCTTGGTGCAATAGAGCGGCGTCGTGACGATTGAGAGATCGCGCATGAACATAGCGATGTCGAAGCGCGCGAAGTGAAAGAGCTTCAGGCGCTGCGGATCGCTCAGCACGCGCTTCAGGTTCGGCGCGTCATACGTGGCGCGGTCGAGCTGAACCAGATGCGCCTCAGGCCCGCCATCGGAGATTTGCACCAGGCAAAGCGGATCGCGGATGAGCGACAGACCCATCGTCTCGCTATCGACCGCAACCGGCCCGTTGAAGCTGACGCTATCGGGCAGATCGCCCTTGTGCAGATAGACCGCGACGTTCTTGCCATCGACGGTCAGAGAGAGTTTGCGTGTCATAGCGCGCGGGCTTAGTGCAAATTTTCCCGCACCGCCAGGGGAGGGATCATTGCCGCCAAACGATTCCCACGCGGAACGTACGCGGCGGGGCAAAACTCTCGACGCCGTCGCCGCTCTCGGCGGTCTCGACATCCGTGTCCAGCGCGTTGTCCAAAGCGGCATAGGCGGAGATTCCCGCGCGCAAGCGCTGCTCGGCGCGCAGATCCAGCACCGCTGCTGCATCAAGCTCGCGTGAATTGAGATCGTCCTCAAACCGCGCGCTTTCATAGGCCAAGGCGGCCGACAGCGCCGTCGCTGCAAACGGCCGCCACTCGACGCCCGCACTTGCGCTCCATTCCGGCGATTGCGCAGGCCGCAGGCCGCTAAGCGGCCCACTGCCGAATTCCGCGTCCGTGTAGTTCAGCGCCACGCGCCAGCCGACCCGCTCGCTCCAATCGCCGCGCGCTTCCGCCTCGACGCCCACAGCGTCGATCGCCCCGGCATTCTGCCGCTGCCGGTAGGCGCCGCCGGCGGGCACAAACACGCCCGGTGGAAACGTGCCCGGCCCGGCGCCGAGCGTGACGTTGACGATTGCATCGTCGAGCCGTGTTGCGAACACGCCCGCTTCCCACGACCAGTCCGCGTACTCGCCACCAACGCCGAGATCGAAGCCAACAATCCGCTCCGGCGCCAGCGCCGCGTTCGCCTCGGTGACGTCATTGCCAACGCGGAAGGGGCGGTGAAGTTCGTTTAGCGTGGGCGGCCGAAAGCCCGCATACGCCGCACCGCGCACAAAAAGGTCGCCGAACTCACGCCGCATCCCGAGTCGCGCGGTTGGCGCGATGGTCTCGGTGTCTTCTGCCGCGAACGCCAACAGTGGCGCGCCGGTCGCGATCAGGCGCTCAACACGGCCGCCATTCCAAGCGCGATATTGATCGACGCGCGCACCGCCGGTGAGCACCCAATCGCCAACTGCGCGCCACCCTTCGACATAGGCGCCAGCCGTCAGCGTTCTTCCGCCGGCGATGCGATTGCGTGTGAACTGCCCGCCGCTGAATGAAAAGCGCTCGCGCG
>JADLHI010000074.1 GCA_020848895.1 Hyphomonadaceae bacterium | reverse complement strand
CGCATGGGCGCGAAGGGCTGGACGGCGCCGATATGGCCGGCTGAATATGGCGGCGGCGGTTTGAGCGCGGATCAGAACCGCGTGCTGCAGAGCGAGTTGAAGAAGATTGGCGCGCGGCCGCCGCTGTTTTCGTTCGGCATCTGGATGCTTGGGCCGGTGCTGCTCGAATACGCGAACGAAGAGCAGAAGAAAGAACACCTGCCGAAGATCGTGCGCGGTGAGATCCGCTGGTGTCAGGGCTATTCGGAGCCGGGCGCTGGGAGCGATCTCGCTGGCTTGCAGACAAAGTGCGAGGACAAGGGCGATCACTGGCTGATCAACGGCCAGAAGGTTTGGACCTCGTACGCGAACTACGCCGATTGGTGCTTCTGCCTGGTGCGCACCGATACGAGCGTGAAGCACGAAGGCATTTCGTTCGTGCTGATTGATATGACGACGAAGGGCGTCGAGACGCGGCCGATCAAGTTGATCTCTGGCTCGTCGCCGTTCTGTGAGACGTTCTTCACCGACGTGAAGATTCCCAAAGGCAACATGGTCGGGCGTTTGAACGGCGGCTGGGAAATCGCCAAGCGCTTGCTGATGTATGAGCGCACGAACATTTCGGGCTTTGGTTCGAATACGCGCGTCGATGTTGTCGATCTGGCCAAGAAGCATGTTGGCGTTGAAGGCGGCGCCTTGGAGGACCGCGATCTCCGGGCTCGCATTGCCGCGCATAAAATGACGGAGCGGGCTTACGCGCTTTCGGTGCAGCGAGCGCAGGAGGAGGCGAAGGCGGGCGGTAATGTGAGCCACATGGCGTCGATGTTTAAGGTCGCGGGCGCGACGTTGAACCAGGATCGCTGCGAGCTGATGGTGGAAGCAGCGGGCAACCGCGCGCTTGGCTGGAGCGGTGAAGGCTTTTCGCCGGATGATATCGCGACGACGCGCGGCTGGCTCAGGTCGAAAGGCAATTCGATCGAAGGCGGCACCACCGAAATCAACCTCAACGTTGTCGCCAAGCGCGTGCTTGGTCTGCGAGACACCCAATGACGTTCACTCTGAATGACGATCAGCGCATGCTGAAGGAAACGGCGCGCGAGTTCTTCCGCGAACAAGCGCCGGTGACGCGGTTGCGTAAGCAGCGCGATGAAAAGCAGAACGGCCGCGACCCGAATTTGTGGCGCGAGATTTCGGGGCTTGGCCTCGCTGGCGTGATCATTCCGGAAGCGTATGGCGGCGCGGGGCTTGGCTTTGTGGCGCTCGGCGCTGTGCTGGAAGAGAGCGGGCGCACTTTGGCGGCGTCGCCGCTGCATTCGAGCGCGCTGGCTGGTGCAAGTGCATTGCTGTTGGCGGGGACCGACGCGCAAAAGCAGGAATGGCTGCCGAAGATTGCCTCCGGCGAAGTTGTCGCGACGATCGCTATCGATGAAGGCGCGCATCATGCGCCGGGCAAGTCGAAGCTGAAGTTCGAAGGCGGCAAGCTGACGGGCGCGAAGCAATACGTAGCTGATGGACATATCGCCGATCTCCTTATCGTCGCGGGCGCCGACGCGCTTTATCTCGTGAAAGCGGATGCGGCGGGCGTGAAGCGACGCGAGCTTGTGACCGCCGATAGCCGGGGCGCAGCGGACATCACGTTTGAAGGTGCGGCCGCTGAAAAGATGAACGGCGGCGCGGATGTAGTGGAGGCGATTCTAGATCGCGCGCGCATTGGGCTTGCGGCGGAGATGGTCGGCGCCGCGAGCGAGGCGTTCGAGATCACGAGCGAGTATCTGAAGACACGCCGCCAGTTCGGGCAGGTGATCGGCGGTTTTCAGGCGCTGCAGCATCGCGCCGCAAAGCTATTCACCGAGCTGGAGCTGACGCGCTCGTGCGTGCTGGCGGCGCTCGACGCGCTGGATCGCAACGCCAATAATGTTGCCGAATATGCGAGCCTTGCAAAAGCGCGTGCGTCCGAGACCGTTCACCTAGCCTCGAACGAGATGGTGCAGCTGCATGGCGGCATTGGCATGACTGATGAGTACGATGCGGGCCTCTATCTGAAGCGGGCGCGCGCCACCGAAGCGCTCTACGGCGGCGCGAGCTTCCATCGCGATCGCTACGCCACGCTGCTCGGCTTCTGACCGCGCGCGGCGCGGTGGAAGAGGAAGGCTGAGGCAAACCAGCCGCCGGAAAAGGCGGCGGTGAGCGCAACTTCAAGCGGCGTGCCCCATGAGAGGGTAAGTGCGATTAGCGCAGCGACGATCTGCGCGACAGCGGTGGCGGCCATGGCGTGCGCCATGGGCGCAGGCCGAAGGCCCGCCAGAACCGCGCCGATGAAGCCGACAGCGAAGACGCCGAGAAAGATCAGATTCGCGCCGTTGCCCTCATCACCCAGAACGCCAACAGCGCCATTGACCCAAACCAGCATGAACGCCGTGCCGACCGCGAGGGCGACGGCGGCGCGGTAAGCGAGGCTGACCTTGTTCATGGTGGTGAGTTCGTAGGTAAGCGCGGCGGCTCCCAGCATCGCGCCGGCGGCGATGAAATCGAACGTGGTCCAGGCCACTTCGTCGGTGAATTGCATCGCAATGAGCGGGATAGCCAGGACGGCGCCGATCGCCCCGATCCAGATCATCACGCGCGCTACACCGCGCCGATTTGCGTTTTCCACGTGCTCCCCCTGGCCCAATTGAGGCTTCGACCCTGAGTTGCTTGGCGATGAGCAGCCGCGCCGCGTTGCTTAGGCGTGCGCGGGCGCAGGCGTGAGATCGGCGTCAAACTCGGCGCGCCAAGTCTTCACCAAAGCACGGTTGTCGTGATCCCAAGGGTGGAAGCCGGGCTTGAACCAGGCGAAGAAAAGTTTCCATCCGCGGCCGAAAATGCCGGGTTCGCGCCAGAGGAAGCGCTTCACGGCTTTCAGCGCGT
>JADLHI010000073.1 GCA_020848895.1 Hyphomonadaceae bacterium | reverse complement strand
GCGTTCCCGCGATTGTTTTTGCGCTAGCATCCGGGCCGGCGGGCCTCTTCGACCCGTGATCCTTCAGCCAACGACGAGCGTGAGTTTCCAGAGCTCACGGACCTGACGGTTTCATCCCCGCCAGCATGGTTCTCGCTTCAATCGCATTCCGCTTCGCTGATCGGGCTGGAATTCCGGTAGCCCCTCCGTGATGCGGAACGGGCAAAGTGTCCCACGGCTTTGGCGCTGTAGGATAGATTTGCTCTCGATGCCTGCAAGTTGGAGCGCGGGCCTCCGGCCCGCATCGGCGCTTCATCTTGAAAAATCTAGCTAAAGGCGGGCCGGAGGCCCGCGCTCCAACTTGTGAAGGGCGGAGTGAATGCGCCGGATAGATTGTGCAGCGACGCCTAGCGGCGGACTTCAAACGTTAGTGACGTTGTGTAGCTACGCACATCGGTTGGCGCGCCAGCGGGCGCGTTGCCGCTCATGCGTGTCATCAAAAGATAGGCGCCAGGCTGCTCGAAGCGGATTGTCAATGCGCCATTGGCGTCGGTGCGATAGGTGCGGTGGAAGGTTTGTTCGTCGTAACTACCGCCATCGCGGGTGAGTTCGAGGTCGTGATTGGCGACCGGCGCGCCGTCAAACGTCACGCGCAACTGGAACGCTTCATCAAGATAGATCGAATTCGGATGCGTGACGGGATGAATCGCGAGGCGACCGACGCTAACGCCGATGACTTGCGTCGATGGCGGGCCTTTCGTCACGTAAACGTCGGTCACGGTTGCGGTTTGGCTGCGGCGCGTGCGCACGCCGGGCGCCGGCGGCTCATCGGGATCGAGCGGGCGCCATTGGCCGTCGATAAAGCCTTGCAGGCCGGTGCGGCCCAAGCGTTCGCCGGTGGTGAAGCGGTAGGTGCCAGGCTCGGTGAGATCGCTTTCGAGGATGGTGACTTGATTGAGCACGGTGACGCGATCGAACGTGTCGCGGCGCCCGTCGGGGCGATACACGCTCCATTCCTCTGACTCGATCGCGACTTCCGGGCGCGAGAAGTCTTCCGTGAACGAAGATTCGATCGTCACTTGCGATGCGTTCGGCGTGTCGAACACGTTCGGCTGCATGTACGAAGTGTGCGCGGCGGCGCTGGTTGCAACGATGAAAGCCGCGCCAGCGATCAGGCTCGCGCCGATGGTTTTTTGAAACACGTGCCTGTCCCGCAAATCTCTATTTGATAATCATTCGCATCTAGCGCGATGTGCGGCGGCGCGCAAGAGCCGCCGATCAGCTGAGCAAAATGACGGTCGCAAGGCCGAGGAACGCCATGAAGCCAACGATGTCGGTCACGAACGTGACGAACACCGAGGACGACACGGCAGGGTCGGCGCCGAACCGGCGCAGCGTCAGCGGCACGAGAATGCCGGCAAGGCCCGCACAAGCGAAGTTGATAAGGATCGCCGCGGCGATGGCCAGCGACAGCAGCGGCATGTGAAACCACACCAGCACAACCACCGCGAGAACGACCGCGAAGATGACGCCGTTGGACATCGCCGTCATCGCCTCGCGCACGACATAGCGCAGCGCGTTGGACTCGGTGAGATCGCGCGAGGCGATGGCGCGCACGGCGACCGCGAGCGTCTGGGTGCCGGCGTTGCCGCCCATCGAAGCCACGATCGGCATGAGCACGGCGAGCGCGATGAGCTGGTTGATCGAACCTTCGAAGTTCGCGATCACCCATGAAGCGATGATGGCGGTGCCGAGATTCACCAGCAGCCACGGCGCGCGTGCGCGCACCGATTTGAACACGCTATCGGTCTGCGCGGCTTCGCTGACGCCGGCGAGCTTGAGCAAATCTTCTTCGGATTCTTCGGTAATGATGTCGACGATGTCGTCGACGGTCACCATGCCCTTGATGCGCCCCGCTTCATCGACCACGGGCGCCGAGGCCATGTGATATTTCTGGAAAGTCTGCGCCACCTCTTCCTGGTCCATCTCGGTGTGGATCAGGATGAGCGGCGAGCGCATGATGTCGGCAAGCGGCGTTTCGCGCCGCGTGCGCAAGAGGCTTGAGACGCGCACCGCGCCAATCGGGCGCATCAGCGCGTCGACGACATAGATTTCGAAAAACTCGTCCGGCAGCTCCGCGGAATCTTCGCGCATGCGGTCGATCACATCGCCGACCGTGTCGCCTTCGGGCGCGGCGACGTATTCGCGCTGCATGAGACGGCCGGCCGTCTCTTCTTCGAACGAAAGCGCTTCTTCGACGGCGAGGCGGGTGTCTTCGTCGGCGGCGGCGAGAACCTTGCCGAGTTGCTTTTCGTCGATGTCGGCGGCGACGGCGGCGGCGTCGTCGGTGTCGAGCTGGCCAAGGGCGCGGCCGACATAATCGGCGGGCAGCTCCGGCAAGATTTCCTCGCGCCGCTCCCAGGAGAGGTTGGCGAGAAACTCGGGCGGCAGATGGCGGCCCACCATCTTGGCGATGGTGAGCGCGGTTTCGAGCGGCACGTGCTCGATGACATCGGCGATGTCGGCCGGATCGAGATTGGCCAAGTGGCGGCGCAGCGCCGGACCGTCATGGTCCCCCGCGGCCCCGACAATGCTGGCGATGAAGTGGGCGTCTTCGGACGGCGCTTGGCGCACCTGTTCCGCCGCCGGTTCGTTTTCGATGCTCATCGGCGGGCCGCTTTGGCTCGGGGGTGGAGAAGATTGGGTTCGCGCCCGCTAAACGCCGCGTCGGCGCTCGCGTCAACCCCTGAACTTTTCCGGGCGGGGCCTCTTTCATATATACCCCCATAGGGTATATATGAAAGCCATGCACGACCGCACTCATCTCATCAACCGGCTGAGCCGGATCGAAGGCCAGGTTCGCGGCGTTTCGAAAATGATCGAGGACGAGCGCTATTGCATCGACGTGCTGACCCAATTGCGCGCGGCGCGGGCGGCGCTGGCGCGGGTCGAGGCGAATTTGCTGAAGGACCATCTCACGCACTGCATCGAAGACGCGATCGTCTCGGGCAATGCGAGCGAGCAACGCAAGAAAGCAGCCGAACTGATCGAGTTGTTGGGACGCAGCGAGAAATGAGCGGCGCGCACGAGCATTGCGGCCATCATCACGCCGGCCACGCCCACGCGGCGCCGAAAGATGCGCCGCCCGGCGCGCAATGGACGTGCCCGATGCATCCCCAAATCGTGCGCGGTGGGCCAGGCGCGTGTCCGATCTGCGGCATGGCGCTAGAGCCGATGACGCCCAGCGCGGCGCAGACGCCCAATCCCGAATTGGCGGACATGACACGCCGCTTCTGGGTGGCGTTGGCGCTGAGCGCGCCGCTCTTCGCCTTGGAGATGGGATCGCATCTGCTCGGTCTTGGCCATCTGCTTTCGCGCGCGGCGATGAACTGGGTACAGTTCGCGCTGGCCGCGCCAGTGGTGCTGTGGGCGGCTTGGCCGTTCTTCGCGCGCGGCTGGGCGTCGCTGCAGAGCCGCAACCTCAACATGTTCACGCTGATTTCCATGGGGATCGGCGTGGCGTTTGCGTATAGCGTCGTAGCGGTGCTGGCGCCGGGCGTGTTTCCGCCGACGTTCCGCGATGCATCCGGAGCGGCGCCTGTCTATTTCGAAGCGGCGGCGGTGATCGCCACATTGGTGCTGCTCGGGCAAGTGCTCGAATTACGTGCGCGGGAGAACACGTCCGGCGCGATCCGGGCGCTCCTGGACTTGGCGCCGAAGACAGCACGGCGCGTGCGCGCCGATGGGACCGACGAAGACGTTCCGGTGGAGCATCTGGGCGTCGGCGATCGGGTGCGTGTGCGGCCGGGCGAGAAAATCCCGGTCGATGGCGAATTGATCGAGGGCCGCGCGGCTGTCGATGAGTCGCTGGTCACCGGCGAGTCTATGCCAGTAACGAAGGACGTTGGCGCGAAGCTGGTGGCCGGATCGCTGAACACGACCGGCTCATTCGTCATGCGGGCCGAGAAGGTCGGCGCGGACACGCTGCTTTCGCAAATCGTACACCTGGTTGCGCAAGCGCAGCGCTCGCGCGCGCCGATTCAGCGGCTGGCGGACCGCGTTTCAGCCTGGTTCGTGCCCGCCGTCATTGGCGCGGCGCTGTTGGCGGCGATCGTTTGGGCGGGCGTCGGGCCCGAGCCGCGCGCCGCGAACGCGCTGCTGGTTGCGGTTTCCGTGCTGATTATCGCGTGCCCCTGCGCGCTTGGGCTGGCGACGCCAATGTCGATCATGGTGGGCGTTGGGCGCGGCGCGCGCGCCGGCGTTCTGATCAAGAACGCCGAAGCGCTGGAGCGGTTCGAGAAGATCGACACGCTGGTGATCGACAAGACCGGCACGCTGACCGAAGGCAAGCCGGCGCTGACGGCGGTGATCCCGGCGACAGATGTGCCCGCGGACGCGTTGTTGCGCCTGGCGGCGAGCTTGGAGCGCGGCAGCGAACATCCGCTGGCGGACGCGATTGTGCGCGCGGCGCAGGCGCAAAAGCTGCAGCTTTCGCAAGCGAGCGCGTTCGACTCACCCCTGGGCAAGGGTGTGATTGGCCGCGTCGATGGACGCGCGGTGATCATTGGGCGCGCGAGTTTTCTGAACGAGCACGGCGTCAGCGTGGCCGAGTTTGACGGCGAAGCACAACGGTTGCGCGGCGATGGCGCGACAGTGGTGTTCGTGGCGCTGGACGGCGCGGCGGCGGGCTTGCTGGCGGTGGCCGATCCGATCAAGCCGACAAGCGCGCGGGCGGTGGCGGCGCTGAGGCAAAGCGGCGTGCGGCTGGTAATGATGACCGGCGACAATCGTGCGACGGCGCTGGCGGTGGCCCGAAGCGTCGGCATCGATGAGGTCGCGGCCGATGTGCTGCCGCAGGACAAGGCGCGGGTGGTCGAAAAGCTGCGCGCCGATGGCCGGGTGGTGGCGATGGCGGGCGATGGCGTGAACGACGCGCCGGCGCTGGCGGCGGCGGATGTCGGCGTGGCGATGGGCGCCGGCGCGGACGTGGCGATCGAGAGCGCGGGCGTGACGCTGCTGCAGGGCGACCTGATGGGATTGGTGCGCGCGCGGCGGCTCTCGCAAGCGGTGATGCGCAATATCCGGCAGAATCTCTTCTTCGCCTTCATCTACAACGCGGCCGGCGTGCCGCTGGCGGCGGGCGCGCTCTACCCCGCCTTCGGCGTCCTGCTTTCACCGGCGGTCGCGGCGGCGGCGATGGCGCTTTCGTC
>JADLHI010000072.1 GCA_020848895.1 Hyphomonadaceae bacterium | reverse complement strand
GCACCATTCCCACGCGATCAAGCTCGGCCCAGTTAGGCGGCGACATACACCGCCGCCAATTCGTTGCACCGTTTCTCTATTGCGTGCGCAAGGTTGGTCAGAAAATCGCTCTTCAAACCGGCCTTGTGGCAGCTCTGCAGCACTGCCGCGGATTGCGTTCGCACTTGCTGGATTGTCTCTGCGAGAATGCGCATGGTTTCGGCAACCGGGAAGCGGCATTCTTGCGCCGCACGCTCCCAATGGCGCTGCGCGATCCAGCGCCAGCGATATTCGCCGCCGACCTTCATCGCCATTCGATCATAGCGGTATGTATCGTACGCGGCCGCGCTGATGATGTCGTACAGCGGGGCGAGGCGATACCCGGTATGGTCTATGAGGATGCTGAAGTTCTTGGCGTGCGCGTCGATCCCCAGAACGACAAAGTTGAAGGCGCAGGCCCGCATGAAGCGCTCACGATCCGCCTGCGCGTTCGACGAGCCGTCCAGAACACGCATGATGTCCGCCATAGTTGGGCCGCCGTCCTTCTGGTACTTCTCCTTCGGACTGACGCCGAGCGACTGGCAAAGATCTTCCTGATGAATGCGATAGATCACGCCACCGGCCTCATTGAGCGGCATGCGCTTGGCGCCGTTGAAGCGCACGCGGTCGTAGCGCTCAACGACAATGTTCGGCACGCCGTCAATTTTGACGACCTCTGATTTTGCGGTGGGCAATCCTATTGCCGCAGCGAGTCTTAAGCAGAAATGCTCGTTCTCAACCGAGAAGTCCAAGTCACGTATTGGCGGCTTGATGATATGCGTTGTGGGCGTGCGTCCTTTGTGCTCGTACCAGCGCCCGCCCATCCAAAGCACCGCTTTCTTTGGCTGTGCGCCGGCGAGGCTGAAATGGTTGGCGTCTTCGTTGATGCGGTTGAGGCCGGGATTCTGAATGAGCAGTCCGAGAAACTCAGCCAGCCTTTTTTCGCTCACCCATTTTACGCCTTCGCGCGCGATTGACGTTGCGACCAGCTCTGGCGGTAGAATTTGAACCGCGCCGGGAAGGTCTTGGCCGTGTGCGCCAACCAACGCAAAGGGATTGCGTGATGAGACGCTGTATTGGCGCGCTAGCGCCATGAGCGTTTCTTCTCGGTCGGGAAGCAGATTCCAGAGGTAGTTCTCGACTGCGTCGCCACTATGCTCAGCGGCGGCGAGCGGCATGGATAGCGAAAGGGGAAAAGCGCTGCCGCTGCCGCGCCAAGCCTCTTCATAGACAAACCGGATGCGGCCGCGCTCCAAAAAGAGCGATCCCAGTTCCTCCTCAGCGACGAGGACGCGCAGCTCCTTAGCCATCGACAATGTCTTCGAGGCTTATGGGTGGACGTTTGCCGGGAGGGGGCCTCTTGGTCGGCGCTGAGGCTTCTGCAGTGTCGGCGGACAGGCTTACGCCCAGTTCGCGCAGGGCTCGGAAGACCAGGCCGATCTGCAATGTTGGCAGACCTTGCTCCAGCCTGGACACCCAGGCTTGGCGCGCGCCCATGCGCTTTGCCAGTTCGACCTGGCTTAGGCCGAGTTGCCTCCGGCGGTCTCGCACGAGAGCGCCGAGGTCTTCTGTACGGTTGATCTTCATGGCTACACTCGATCGCGTATAGAGTGACAATATACTCGATCAAGTATAAATACAAGATATACGCGAGCGAGTATCATTTAGCAACATACGCGCTCGCGTATAATTCGCGCCTACTAATTTCGCCCACAAAGCCGTTCGTAATGCGGGGGTCGCGTGTTCGAGTCACGCAGGCGGCGCCATTCCCAAGCGATCAAGCTCGGCCCAGGACGCCGCGTAGGCTTCGCTGCAACGCGCGTAGCCGTCATGCCGCACGCCTGCGCGCCAGCGCGTCTCCGTTTCATCGGCATCTTGCCAGCAGGCGGCGATGACCCGGTTCAGCCGTGCGGGTGAACCCATCGCCTCGCGCACATCGCCCGCGAATTTCGCCTCAAGCGCATCGCGTTCCGGCGCGATGGCTGCGAGGTGCTCCGCGTAATTGCAGAGCGCGCCACGATGCCAAAGCTCATGCTTCCACCAGCGCGCCTGGAGATAGAACGTATCGGTCGGCGTGTAGGCGCCGTCCGGCGCCTCGGCGCCAAGCACGATCGGCTTGAACAGGCTGAGGCAGGGCGCTGCTGACGCCGTCACCCAATGCACAACGCCTTGGGACGTCCACTCGCTCACCCAGGAGGCAGTCGTTTGGCTCCGCCGCGCGCCATCGGCCGCGTGCATGCAGATCGAGCGCCGCTCGGTCTTCTCCGGCGTCCAAGCCGGCGTTTCGCCCTCGGCGCCGTGATCGCGCAGCACCGCCATCATGGCCTGCGGCGTCAGTTTTCCGTCATGTGCGGCAAGCAACTGGCCGCCGCGCGCACACCGGCCGCGCCCGAAGCTCACGCCATCGCGTTCGACATCGATGAACCGCTCCGCAAAGTCGAAGCGCTCGGGTTGCGCCAAATCGTTGCTCACGCGCTCGTAGGCGCGGCCAATGCTGTAGGCGTTCGAGAGCGCGCGCTCGTCGCACACACGTTCGCATGCCCACGAGCGCCCAATTGTTTCCAGGACGAACGCTTCGCGGCCGTCGGCGATCAAGAACCCGTTGTGATAGAAGAACTGGTGCAGGTAGCCGCAATTGCCGCCCTGGCCGTGCGCCTCAAGCAGCATCGTGATGACATCCACCGCCTCAGCCGCGCTCGCTGCGCGCTCTAGCGCCAAGCGCAGCAAATCCATCCCAGTCAGCGCCGGCGTCTCACTCGGCGCGATGACCGAGTGCATCGCCTCGTTGCCGATGACAACGCCATGCTCGTTGGCGCCCATCTCCGCCCCCCACATCCAGAAGGGGCGGCTGATCAGACACGCATGGGTGCGCCGCGCCTGCGGGATGGTGATGTAGGTGCATGGCAGGCCCGCATCGGCTTCGTGCTCGGCGGCCGGCTTGAACTCCAGCGCCTGCGCTTCATTGCGTTCGCGGTCGCTGTTCTTGGCGAACAGCATCGCGCCATCGGCGGTGCGGTGAGGAAGCGCTACAAAGCTATCGCACATTGACGCGAGCTTGCGTCAGCTCAGCGCCGAAGCCTAGCGAATCTCTTCGACTTCTTCGTTCTCGGCGTCGTCCGGCGCGCGCTCGGCGCGCAGTTCCGGCTTCGGCGG
>JADLHI010000071.1 GCA_020848895.1 Hyphomonadaceae bacterium | reverse complement strand
TCCAGGCGCGGCGACATTCGTGAAGACGATGGCGGCGCACGGCGCGCGCTGCGTGCTGGTGTCGGGTGGGTTCACGTTCTTCACCTCGCGCGTGGCGGTGGCGGCCGGTTTCCAGGCCAACCGCGCACACGTGTTGCTGGACGATGGCGCAACGCTGACGGGCGAAGTGCAAGAACCGAGTCTGGGGCGCAAGGCCAAGCTTGAAGCGATGCGTGCCGAAACGGCTGCGTTGAAGATCAATGACAAAGACGTGCTCGCCATCGGCGACGGCGCCAACGATCTCGACATGATCAAGGCCGCGGGCCTCGGCATTGCCTACCGCGCCAAGCCGTTGGTGGCGGCGGAGGCCAACGCCAAGATTGACTATACGAGCCTGGAAGCAGCGCTGTTCTTTCAAGGCTATCGGCGGGGAGAGTTCGTATCGTGAAGCGATTTATGGTTGCGGCCGCGATGCTGGCCTGCGCGTGCACGCCGCCGGCTACAGAGAATACGCCGAACACCGCCGAACCCTCCCTGCCCGGCGTTACGCTGCCGATCGCGGACCAGGCAGGCAATCGCATGGAAGCGCTCTCGCAGCTCAGCGAACGCTGGTGCACCGGCGATGGCGTCTGGTGCGCGGTGAACGATGGCGCGGGCGTTACCGTGACCAAAGGCGGAGCTGTCGTGGGCGCGGTCGGCGTGCCGGAATCCGAGGAAGGCCATGAATGGGACAGCTGGCCGGTGATTGTGCGCGTCGGGCGCGATGACAACGCCGTTCTCGTCGGCATCACACAGACGATCCGCCAAATGTATTCGGGCGGCGGCGGCGAGGCGACACAACTCGTGCTTTATAGCGTTCACGGCGGCGCCGCGAATGAAGTGGTGCGCATGCCGCTCTCGGCTTCATCCGATGTTCGCGCCTGCTTCAACCCGGATGACGAGAGGCAGCGCGCCGGCGCCTGCCACGATCAATACACGTTCGTGACACGCATCAGCTTGGATGAATCCGTTGCTGAAGGCGCGCCGCGCATCGTGCTGGAAACGGCGGCGGGTTCCTATCCGGGGCGGGTGACGCGCAACGCGGATTCGCTTGAGGCGCCGGCGTTGACGCAAGCGGATCTGGTCTGGGCGCACGATGAGATGTGCTCATATCGCCGCACTTATGCCCAAGGCGCGGACGGCCTATATACGCCGGATCAACCGCTGCCGCCGTGCACGGATTATCTGGAGCCTTGATTGAAGCTGCCGCGTAAGCCGCTTGCCGTCGTGTTCGATCTTGACGGCACGCTGATCGATTCCGAAGCGCTGGTGAAGGAAGCGCATTTCGCCGCCTGCGCTGATCTCGGCGTGACGATGACGGAGGCGCAGTTCCTCTCGCTCGTCGGCTTGCATCGCGAGGCGAACGATTTGCAGCTCAAGGTCTATTACGGCGAGGATTTTCCGCTTGAGCACTTCATCGGCCTGACGCGTGCGCATGTCGGCGACCGTGTCGCACCGCTGAAGGCGGGGGCCGAGGAGCTGATGGATGCGCTCGATGCGCTCACCCTGCCCTTTGCATTGGCGACGTCGTCGCGCCGGCCTTGGGTCGAGAAACACTTTGCGGCGCACGGGCTGAATGACCGGTTTCGCGCCGTCGTGACCCGGCAGGATGTGGTTGAGGGAAAGCCGCATCCAGAGCCCTATCTGCATGCATCGAAGCTGCTTGCGGCTGAGCCGCAGAATGTGCTGGCGCTGGAAGATTCATATGCCGGCGTTACCTCCGCGCACGCGGCCGGATGCATGACGGTGATGGTGCCGGATTTGCTGCTGGCGAATGATGATATGCGTGCGAAGGCGCTCGTGGTGGCCTCGCTCTGGGACGTGCGTGCATTTCTCTAACGCTTCCTGGGCGAGCGTAGCGAGACTCGGGATCTATAGGGGCAAACGCGCCGCGCTTTGTCTCTCCCTGGGTCTCGGCTCTGCGTTCGCTCGCATCTTTGATGCGGGCTCACGTGGCCGGGAAACCTGGGCCTAGCTCCGCGCTTGCAGGCGGCGGTAGGTCACGGCGCCGTCACGGTTGATGCGAGCGACGATGGCGTGTTCGCCGATGGCGGCGCGGCCGGCGATCGCGCGCGCTGCGGCGATGGTGTCCGTCGCCGCCGGGCCAATGGCTTCGATGACATCGCCAGGGCGCAACACGCCTTCATTTTCGGCGCCGACGTCGACGGCAAGCACCACGAGGCCTTGCACGTTCGGTTCGATCTGGAATTCCTCGCGCAAGCTCGCGTCCAGCTCAGAGAGCGCAATGCCGAAAATGCGTCCGCCGCGCGGGCCGCCGTCGCGGCGCGGCGTATCGCCATTGTCGTCCCCGCGCGCGACCCGCGCGCCGCCGTCGGTTTCTTCAAGGCGCTCGATGTGCGCCGTGATCTGCATGCGCCGGCCTTCGCGGATGATGTCGATCGTTGCGTTCGTCCCCACCTCCGCTTCGCCAACCATGCGCGTGAGCGCGCGGCTATCGGGGATGTCTTGGCCATTGAAGCGCAGGACAACATCGCCGGCGTGCAAGCCCGCGCGCGCGGCAGGTCCGTTCGGCGTGATGCGGGTGACGACAGCGCCGGTGGAGCCTTCATAGCCGGCGCGGTCGGCGGCGGCGCGATTCATGTTAGCGAGACGCACGCCTAGCCAGCCGCGGCGGATCTCACCGAAGCGCACGATCTGATCGACGACTGGGCGCACGATGGATGTCGGCGTCGCAAAGCCAACGCCGACGCTTGCGCCGGTTGGCGAGACGATGGCGGTGTTGACGCCGATGACTTCGCCATCGGTGTTGAAGAGCGGACCGCCAGAATTGCCGCGGTTGATGGCAGCGTCGGTCTGGATGAAGTCGTCGTAGCGGCCAGCGTCGATGTTGCGGTTGCGCGCGCTGACGACGCCGACGCTCAGCGAACCGCCAAGACCGAACGGGTTGCCGATGGCGAGCACGATATCGCCGACGCGGGCGGTGTCGCTGTCGCCCATGTTGACATAGGGCAGCGGCTGGCCGGCATGCACGCGCAGCACGGCGATGTCGGTGGCTGGATCGCGGCCAATAACGGTGGCTTCGTGGCGGTGGCCGTTCTGCAGGATGACTTCAATCGCGTCGGCGGATTCAACGACGTGGTTGTTGGTGACGACAACGCCGTCCGGCGAAATGATGAAACCGGAGCCGAGCGAGGTGATCTGCGCGCCGCCGCCCTCGCCCTGCCCTTCGTTGAGCCGCTCCATCGGCGAGCCGGGCGGAAAGCGCGGCAAGTCTTCTATGCCCTCGACCCGTTGGCTGGTGGCGATGTTCACAACGGCGGGTGAAAGACGGTCATTGAGATCGGCAAACCCCTCGGTCGGCAAGCGCGATTGCGCAAGCGCTGGGGCGGCGATGGCCAGAAGTGCGATGGCGGAAACAATAGCGCGCATGAGTCGGAGCGTAGCGGGTGTGAAGACGCGCGCAATCGCTCAACTCATTCCGCGCCCCGCGCGGCGGGGGAAGATTTCGCGAAAGCGACAGGAGGGGGAAATACTGCGCCCCCTCCCCCTGCCCTCCTCCGCTTTGCCCGGCGAGCGATTTAACTAGTTGCCGCCTCTCCGGCGCTGCATGTAACGGAAGAAATCGCTGTCGGGCGCGACCACAATCGGCGTGCCGGCGTCGAGCGCGGTGTCGTAGGCGCGCATCGAGCGATAGAAGGCGGCGAACTCGGGATCGCGGCCGTAGGCGCGGGCGAAGATGCGGGCGCGCTCGCCGTCGCCTTCACCGCGGATGCGCTCGCCTTGCTCGGTCGCCGTGGCGCGGATGATGGTGGCGTTGCGTTCGCCTTCGGCGCGCAGACGCGCGGCCACTTGCTCGCGCTCCGAACTCATGCGCGCGAACACCCGCTCTTGCGTCGCTTGCGGAAAATTGACCTGGCGGATGCGAACGTCCTCGATGCGGACGCCCAGTTCAGCGGCAGCGGCGCGGTTCAGATCGTCCTCCACCGCCTGCATGATAGCGGCGCGGCGGCCCGAGATAATTTCATCCGAAGTCGCGGCGCCCAGTGCGCGGCGAAGCGCGGCCTGCGCGAAGATCTGGATCCGATCGTCGCCGCCCTGCTCGGTGCGCGCGCCTTGATAGAAGAGGCGCGCATCGGTGATGCGCCAGCGGACGACGGCGTCGACCACAAGCAGTTCCTGATCGGACGCCACGATTTGCTGACCGTCGAGTTCGAGGCCGAGGTTGCGGCGGTCGTAGAAGGTGACTTCCTCGATGAACGGCCACTTGAAGTAGAGGCCGGACTCGTTCGCCGGCGGCGAATTGATCGCGCGCGTGAATTGGCCGACGCGCAGCACGATGGCTTCGCGATCCTGCCTCACGATGAACGCCGAGTTCAGGACAATGACCAACAGGGCGAAGACGCCGAGCGCGATCGGCATGAAATTGCGCGGCATCAGTTGGCTCCCCGGTTGGGCTGTTGAGCGCCGTCACGCCGGATCATGCCATCGAGCGGCAAGTACGGGACCGCGCCGCCGCGCGAATCCAGGATCACGAGATTGCCGGTCCGGTACACCCGCTCCATCGTCTCGATGTAGAGGCGATCGCGCGTCACTTGCGGCGCGGCGCGATATTCCGAATACACCGCGACGAAGCGCTCGGCCTCGCCTGTCGCCTCACGCACGACACGGCCGCGATAGGCTTCCGCTTCGTTGGTGATGCGGGCTGCGTCACGGTTGGCGTTGTTGACGGCGGTCTCAGCGTCCTGATTGGCGCTGATGACGTCGTTGAAGGCGGCGAACACGTCAGGCGGCACGGTGGCGGTCAGGAGTTCGATGCGCAGAACGCGGACGCCGGCGGAGTAGCTGTCGAGGACTTGCTGGGCGAGTTCTTGCACTTCCTGCTCAACGGCGGCGCGGTCGCGGGTGATGATCGTCTCAAGCTGGCGCCGGCCGATGACTTCGCGCATCGCGCTTTCGACGACCTGGCGCAGGGCGCTCTGATTTTGCGCCCCCTCGTCAATCGGCGCGCGGACGTTGAAGGCAAAGTCCACGACGTCGGAGATGTTGTAATAGACCTTGAAGTGAATATCGACGATGTTGCGGTCGCTGGTGAGCATCAGCCCTTCTTCGGGATTCTCGCAACGATTGG
>JADLHI010000070.1 GCA_020848895.1 Hyphomonadaceae bacterium | reverse complement strand
TAGGCGGTGCCGATCGGAAGATCGCGCGCGGCCTGCGCGAGCAGCCACATGCTGACGATCATGGCGCCGATGGTGATGGCGCTGGGGACGGGCTTGGTGAAGCCCTCGGCGTATTTGAGGCCGATGGCCCAAACGATCTCCAGAAGGCCCGCGGCCCCGAGCATGATCCATGCTTGCATAACAGCTCCCTGGACCGCCGGCTTCCAGCCGGCAATCGCAACGACGCCATACACTCGAATGTTGGCCAATAGACAATGCTGGCTGGAAGCCGGCGGTCCGAAAGCGCGGGCCGTCCCGCGCGGGGGCTGCATGTGGGACAAGCATCTTGTCATTCAAGCACCCATCCCCGAATGCGAGCATGGCGAGCAGTCCGGGGCCATAAACACGCATCGGCGAGGGTTGAGCGCAAACAGCAAGCAAGCGTGTTTATGGGTCCCGGGACCGATGCTTCGCATCGCCCCAGGAATGGGTGCTATTGCTTGCAAACTCAGTGGTGACGTGCGGAAGTCGGTGCATGCGGGGATTGGTTCTTGCTCTTTCGCTATTGGTGAGTGCGTGCGCGACGACGCCGGCTGCGCCGATCAATGCGCCGCTCGGCGGCTTGGGCGCCGATGTCGAAGGCCGCGCGCCGGTGGGTGACGATCTTATCGTGCTGGCGCTTTCAGGTGGCGGCGCGCGGGCGGCTTCGTTTCATTTGGGCGTGCTGCAGGCGTTGCGCGATACGCCGGGGCGCGATGGGCGGCCCCTCAGTGAGCATATCGCGCTCATCACCTCCGTTTCTGGCGGCTCCGTACTGGCGGCGTATTACGGACTGCACGGCGATGCGGGGCTCGACACGTTCGATGCGGCTTATCTTGGCCGCGAATGGCGCGTGCGGGGGCCGAGTTCGCCGTTCGGAATCGCCGGCGCGTTGCGCGGCGGCATGAACGGGCCGCAGCAACTGCGCGCCTGGCTGGCGGAAAACATTTATGGCGGCGCAACGATGGGTGACATGCGCGCGGGACCGCGCGTGATCCTCAACGCGACTGATCTCTACAATTCAACGCCGTTTGCATTCACCCAGTTCTTCTTCGATGGCCTGTGCAGTGATGTCCGCCAGGTGCGCGTCGCGGATGCGGTGGCGGCCTCGATGGCGGTGCCGGTGGCGTTCCGGCCGGTCGTGATGGAGAGTTACGGCGGGCGCTGCGCCGGCCCGCCGGCCTGGACAATGCGTGTGCTGGCGGATCGCGGCGCCGGCGAGAACGTGCATCAGACCGCGCACGCGTTTCAGAACTATCGCGGCGACACGCCTGCTGCGCAGCGGTTCGTGCACCTCGTGGATGGCGGCGTGGCCGATAATCTCGGCATGTTGAGCCTGCAGGTGCTGCGCGCCGGCGCCGGCCTGCCTTCGCCGCTCACGGTGCGCGAGGCGTTGCAGGCGCGGCGGGTTTTGTTTCTGGTCGTGAACGCCGAATACATTCGCCCGCGTACGTTTCAGCAGAATGGCGCGGATGCGATCGGCGCGTACGAAATGATGTACTCGCCGGTCGATGTCGCTACGGACGTGGCAAAGCGTGCGTCGGTGGATGTGTGGCGCGCGCAGCTGCCGGAGTATCAGCGCGCGTTGCGGGAATGGCGCTGTGGGCTGCCGCAGGATGTCTTGCGTGCGAATTGGCGCTGCGATGACGTTACGCTCAGCATGGACGTCATCACGTTCCGTGACATGACGCCGGGCGAGTATGAGACGTTGTTTGATACGCCAACGGATGTGTCGCTGCCGCGCGAGACGGTGGACGCGCTGACGCGCGCGGGGCGTGGAGTTGTGGCGCGGAATGCGGCGCTGGCGGCGTTTCGCGAAAACTAATATGGAGCGCCGGCGCCCTCGCCGGCATCTTTGTTTCAACGCGCGACGGCGGCGAGTGTTCAGTCACCGCGTGCCGGCGAGGGCGCCGGCGCTCCATATTATCGGCGCTAGCCGCGCAGCGTTCCGCCGGTGGCTTTCATCACGGCGCTGACGATCTTGGCGCTGGCGGCTTCGATCTCCGCATCGGTCAGCGTCTTTTCTTTCGGCTGCAGCGTGACTTCGATGGCGAGGCTTTTCTTGCCAGGCTGCATGCGCTCGCCGCGATAAACGTCGAACAGGTTCACGTCGGCGATCAGCGCTTTGTCGGCGCCGATGGCGGCGCGGACCACGTCCTGCGCGCTGACGCCATCATTGACGATGAAGGCGAAGTCGCGGGTCAGCGGTTGCAGATCGAGCTTTTCCAGCGGCGGCTTGGTGCGGCTTTTCGCGCGCGGCGCGGGGATAGCGTCGAGAAAGATCTCGAACGCCAGCGCCGGCGCTTCGACACCGATCGCCTTCAGCGTGCGCGGATGGATTTCGCCGTAATAGGCGATGACCTTGGGGCCGAGTTTCAGCGCGCCGGTGCGCCCGGGGCGCCAATGCGCCGGCGCGTCGCTGAAGGTTTGTAGCGAAACGACAGGCGCGCCGATGGCTTCCAGGATCATCAGCACATCGCGCTTCACATCGAAGATATCGGGCTGCGGCGCGGCGCGCCAATGCCGCGGCGCACATGCATGCCAGACGGCGGCGAGCGTGCGCTGTTGGCCGCCATCGTTCGCGTTGGCGTAGGCAGGCCCCGCTTCGAACAGGCGTGCATCATCGAAGCCACGGTTGGCGTTTTGCTGTGCTGCGACGAGCAATTGCGGCAGCGCGGTGGGCCGCATGCAGTCGAGATCGCTTGCAATCGGATTGGCGACGAGCATCTCTTCGCCGCCACCGCCGAACGCTTGCGCTTGCGCACGCGAGCAGAAGCTCCAGGTGATCGCTTCGTTGTAGCCAAGCGACGCGGCGGCGCGGCGCGCCAGGCGCGTGCGGCTTTCACCGACGCTCGCGGGCGGCGGGCGGAAACCGGGGGCGCGCGGCGGCTGGTTGGTCGGCAATTTGTCGAAGCCTTCGATGCGCGCGACTTCTTCAACGAGATCGGCCGGGCCATCGACATCGCGGCGCCAGGTTGGCGGCTCAACGATGATGCGCTTGCTACCCTGCCCTTCGGCGCTGGTTTCGAAGCCAAGATCTTTCAACACGGCGCGTACGCGCGTCGGCTTCACGTCGATGCCGGCGAGTTGGCGCACGCGATCGGGATCGAAGAAGATCGCCTTCGGCGGCGGCGGCGGATCGCCAGCGACTTGGATCTTGCTTGGCTCACCACCGCAGATATCGAGAATAAGGCGCGTCGCCAGTTCGAGGCCCGGCACGACGAAGCCGGAATCCACGCCGCGCGCGAAGCGATATTGCGCGTCGGTCGTGAGGCCGAGGGTGCGGCCGGTCTTATG
>JADLHI010000069.1 GCA_020848895.1 Hyphomonadaceae bacterium | reverse complement strand
TCGCTCGCGCCATTGGCCTTGCACCAGGCTTGCAGCTCTTCGCTCGTCGCGCCGGCGTGGTCAGTGAAGAGGATGATGCGCTCGCCTTTGCGTGAATCCGGCAGCGCCACAGCGGCGTGCAGATGATCGGGCCACACGGTCTGCGCGTAAGCTTCGACCGCGTTCAGCGACACCATCTCGCCGCCGACCTTCGCGAAGCGCTTCACGCGGCCGAGGATGCGGATGAAGCCATCGCTATCGACGTCCACCACATCGCCGGTGTCGTGCCAGCCCTGCGGCAGGAGATCGATGCCGAACGGCTTGGTCGGATCGAGATAGCCGCGCATCACGTTCGGGCCGCGCACGTAGAGCTTCTGGCCGCCCTCGATGCCGGGCACCGGCTCAAGGCGCCATTCGATGCCGGGAATGAATTGGCCGACCGAGCCGTGCTTGTTCGCGCCAGGAATGTTCACCGCGATGACCGGCGAAGCCTCGGTCGCGCCGTAACCCTCGAGCATCTCGACGCCGAAGCGCTGCATGTAGAGTTCGCGTGTTTCCGGTTTCACGCGCTCGGCGCCGCAAACCATGAGCTGAATGCAGGAGAGGTCGCCGTCGGCGGCGTTGCGCGCATATTGCTGCGCGAACGTATCGGTGGCGAAGAAGACGTTGGCGCCGGTCTCCTTGATGAGTTTCGGAATTTCCTTCACCGCCAGCGGCGAGGGGAATAGGAAGGTCTTGTGGCCGGTGAAGATCGGCAGCATCACGCCGCCGGTCAGGCCGAAGCTGTGGAACATCGGCAGCGGGCAGAAGAACGACCAGTTCGGATCGAACGGAATATGCGCGTGCGCTTGTTCGACGTTGGCCACGATGTTGGCGTGCGAAAGCACCGCGCCCTTCGGCGTGCCGTACGAGCCTGAGGTGAAGAGGATCACGCCCGTATCGTCCGGGCTGGCCTTCGCCGCGAACATGCGCGGGAAGAAGCCCTTCAGCAACGCGATGATCTTGTCGCCGATATCGACAGTCTTGCGGATGTCTTCGAGATAGATGAGCTGCGTGTGCTTGGAGAGTTCGTTGGCGACCTGCTCAAGGCCGGCTTTCTTGATGAACACGCGCGAGGTCAGAACTTTGCGCACATTGGCCGCTTCGCAGGCCGAGCGGAGGTTCATAATGCCGGCGGTGAAGTTCAGCATCGCCGGCGTGCGGCCGATGGCGTGGAGCGCAAAGAACGTCACCGTGGCGCCGACGCCCGTCGGCAGCAGCACGCCCGCCGTCTCGCGGCGCCTGATCAGGGTGTCGAGTTTGCCGCCCAGCGCGAAAGCGGCGCGGATCAGATCGTCATAGCTCATCGGCTTGCGATCGTGATCTTCGATGATCTTGTACTTGCCGCCCTTCATATCGCGGGCCCGGAGCAGAGCTTCGAACAAGGTGACGCGCGTGCGCGCCAGTTCGAACGATCGTTGCGCCATGAGGGTGTTGCCTCCGACTCTTCTTTTCCGCCCTGAGCGGCCTGAGGTGAGGACGCCCAACCCGTGATTATTGTTTCACGGTTGTAACAGACCCTAACGGCCCGATTGTGGCCGGGCAAGGGAGGGGTCCATTAAGTATTTGGCGACGCAGGGGAGGTTTGCCCTCCAGCCGTTGCGGGACAAGGCTCGGAGGCTCATGTTGGCGGCGTGCCGACCCTGATTGATTTGCGCCAAGGAGGCGATCCAGAACGCCCCCGCCACCCTGAAAAGGAGGGGCGGCCGGACAACGCGAGCCCACGCAAGCCGGACTGGATTCGGGTAAAGGCGCCGACGAGCCTCGGCTACCACCAGACCAAGGACTTAGTGCGCGGTCTGAAGCTGCACACGGTCTGCGAAGAGGCGGGCTGTCCGAACATTGGCGAGTGCTGGAGCCAGAAGCACGCCACCTTCATGATCCTCGGCGGCATCTGCACGCGCGCCTGCAGCTTCTGCAATGTCGCCACCGGCAAGCCGCTGCCGCTCGATGCAAGTGAGCCTGAAAACGTCGCTCACGCCACCGCACAGATGGGGCTGAAGCATGTTGTGATCACCTCGGTTGATCGCGACGATCTTGAAGACGGCGGCGCCGATCACTTCGTGCAAACGATCCAAGCTGTCCGCCGCGCCGCGCCTGACACGACCATCGAAATCCTGACGCCGGACTTCCTGCGCAAACCAGGCGCGGCCGAGCGCGTCATCGATGCGGCGCCTGATGTGTTCAACCACAATCTCGAAACCGTGCCGCGGCTCTATCACTCGATCCGCCCTGGCGCGCGCTATTACCAATCGCTGCGCCTGCTGGACTCGGTAAAGCAGCGCGATCCGACGCGCTTCACGAAGTCCGGCCTCATGGTCGGCCTCGGCGAAGCCAAGGACGAAGTGCTGCAAGTGATGGACGATCTCCGTGTCGCCGGCGTCGATTTCCTCACCATCGGCCAATACCTGCAGCCGACGAAGAAACATGCGGCCATCGATCGCTTCTGGACCCCGGACGAGTTCAAAGCGCTCGAAACCATCGCCTACGCCAAGGGCTTCTTGATGGTCTCAGCCTCGCCGCTGACGCGCTCCTCGCACCACGCCGGCGACGATTTCGCAAAACTGCGCGCCGCCCGCGAAAAGAGCCTCGGCGCGTGAAGCCGCGCGCCGAACATCCCCCTCTCCCTTGCGGAGAGGGGGCAGGGGGTGAGGGGCGAAGGGCCAGCCGCGCTGTCAATCTATCAAGCTCTGCGCTCAACGCTTCAATCACCGCGAAAGCTGAACGCCGCTCACCCCGGTCGGTGCGCGTCCGACCCTCTCCGCAAGGGAGAGGGTGAGTGGCGAGGACAATCATCGAAGCTGAGCGCGTGCTGCCGTATGCGCCTGAAGACTTGTGCCGGTTGGTCGGCGATGTGCGTGTCTATCCCGAGTTTGTGCCGTTCCTGACCAAGATGCGCGTCATCAAAGAGGCGCCGCGCGAAGCCGGCGGCTGGCAAGGCGTCGCCGAGGCGGACGTAGGTTGGCAGGCGATCAAGGTGACGTTCGCCACCTCGGTCCGCTGCGAACCGGCGAAAGGGGAGGTGGAGGTGGCGCTCGTCAAAGGCCCGCTGCACTCGCTCGACAATCGCTGGTGGTTCAAGCCGCACGAGAAGGGCGCGCACGTGCGCTATTGGATCGCCTACGAATTCAAGAACCCGGTGCTGCAGGCGGCGATTTCTGCGAACAAGGACAAACTCGCGTCGCGCATCATGCAAGCGTTCGAGCGTGAGGCGAAGCGGCGGTTGGGCTAGTGTCTTGGACCGCCAGGATATCGCCGGCGGCGTGCCTTCGAACGCAACAATCCTCAAGCATCGAACGAACCGCCGACGAGACGCCAGCGGTCCAAGAGACGCCTAAGCCAGCACGCGCTCCACCAAATCAAACGCGGCCGCCACGGTTGCTTCCTGAATCTGATGACGCCCAATGGGGCCGAAGCGCATCTCCTCGTGCAGCGTCACACCGCTACGGCGCGCGGCGGCGATGTGCACGAGGCCGACGGGCTTGTCAGCACTTCCGCCATCCGGCCCCGCAATGCCCGTCACCGCCACCGCAACATCTGCGCGGCTATGCTCCAGTGCGCCCGCAACCATCGCCAACGCGACCTCACGGCTTACCGCGCCGTGATCGCGGATCAACGCGGCCGGGACGCCGAGCAATTCAGTCTTCGCTTCGTTCGAATAGGTGACGAACCCACGCTCAAGCGTCGAGGACGCGCCGGGGATCGCCGCCAGCGACGCCGCAATCAATCCGCCCGTGCAACTTTCCGCTGTCGCGATGGTCAAGCCGCGCGAGTTCATCCCTTCCAGGAAATAGGCGGCGCGTTCGTAGTCGATGCCAGTCATGCCGCAAGTGTGGCCTCCGCACAGCGAAAGTCCATTCCCTTGACCGGGCGCGAATGGCAGAAGCGGCGCCATCTGCCGGGAGGGAACATGGAAGCCGTAGCGCGTCGGATCGCAGCGCCGGTGTTTGCGCTGGCGCTGTTCTCGAGCGCGGCGCTCATCTTCGTGCTGCAGCCGCTGTTCGGACGCATGGTGACGCCGCTTCTGGGCGGCAGTCCGCAAGTCTGGAACACCTCGATGGCGTTCTTCCAGGCGGCTTTGCTCGTGGGCTATCTCTACGCGCACCTGCTCGCGCGCGTGAAGGATCTGCGCATTCAAGCCGTAATCCACGGCCTCGTGCTGCTCGCCGCGTGGTTCGTGTTGCCGCTGCATGTGACGACGGCGCTGGGCGATCCAAGTTCAGACCATCCCGTGGGGTGGTTGATCGGCGTGCTGGCGCTTTCAGTTGGCGCACCATTCGCTGCCGCCTCGGCGACCGCGCCGCTGTTGCAGGCCTGGTTCGCACGAACCGGCCGCGAGGACGCAAGCGATCCGTATTATCTCTACGCGGCAAGCAATCTTGGCAGCTTTGCTGGCCTGCTTGCTTACCCGGTGCTGGTTGAGCCGCTGCTTGGCGCGCAGGCGCAGAGCGCCGCTTGGTCGATCGCCTATCTCGCTGTTGGCGCCCTGATCGCGGTCGCCGCCGCCATGGCCATCACCGCGCACGGCGACACCCCGAAGCCGCTTCCGCACACGGGTCCGGCGCCAACTTGGCGCCAGCGCGGCTATTGGGTCGCCGCCGCGGCGATCCCTTCGGCGCTCTCGCTCGGCGTCACCTTGCACATCTCCACCGATATCGCGTCAGCGCCGATGCTTTGGGTCGTCCCGCTGGCGCTTTACCTGCTCACGTTCGTGCTCGCCTTCGCGCGCGGCAGTGAAAAGATGGAGGCGGGGACGCTCTTCATTCATCCCGTCGCGCTCGCTCTGATGCTGATGTCGTACTACGCGTCTGGCAACTGGGTGGGCTCGATGACGGGCATCCTGGGCGGGTTCTTCTTCAGTGCGTTGATCTGCCATTTGGCGCTCGCTCGGTCGCGGCCGAGTGCTGATCGGCTGACGGAATTTTACCTCTTCGTCTCTCTTGGCGGCGTTCTTGGCGGCGCATTCGCTGCGCTATTGGCCCCGCTGATCTTCAACAACGTCTATGAGTATCCGCTGGCGCTGGCGGCCGCGTGCCTGTTCAGACCACGCGAAGACAACGACATGCCGCGCCTCATCGACGCGTCTTTCGCCGCTGCTGTTCTGATGGGCGTATTATCGCTGATCTTGCTGCACTGGGCGCCGCTGGATTCGACATTGATCATCGGCGCGCTTGGCGCTGGCGCCGCAGTGCTCGCCGCCGGTTGGAGCGATGAAAACCGGCCCGCCGCGTATCGTTACTTGTTCCTCGCGGTCGCGGCGGTTCACGCGGCCCTTGTGATCTACATCGCCTTCAACCTGCCGCACATCTTTGTCTCGGCGATCGTAAACGATGAAACGCGAACCGTCGCGCGCCAGCCTTGGGGCGCGCTTTTGATGGCGAGCAGCTTCATGGTGCTCGCCTTCGCTGTCCACGGCACGATTTTGCCGCGAAAAGACAACCGCCGCGTCTCCGACTTTGCGCTCGGTGCGGCGCTGGTGTCGGCGGTGCTTTTGCTGCTGCGTTTGATCGGCTCTGGCGCTGGGGACGCCGACACGCTGACCGTGGTCAGCATCCTGTTCTGTGGCGTTGCGGTGTTCTTCAATCGCGGCAAACCGATCGCGCTCGCCGCTATCGTGCTGGTGGCGTTTACGATCATCTTCATCGACGAAACGCGCGGCTCGCGCATTATCACCCAAGAGCGCAGTTTCTTCGGCGTCCTGCGCACGCGTGA
>JADLHI010000068.1 GCA_020848895.1 Hyphomonadaceae bacterium | reverse complement strand
TTGGATGAGCGGGGAAGCCCCGCGCGAGAGGTCAACAAGGCTGGCCGAGCGTGTAAGACTGTTCGATGTCGCCGCATTGTCAGGAGACCTGACCGAGACAAGCAACGATGCCAGAAAATTGAGCTGAGCAGCCACTCGGCTGATCGGCTCCCCGGGTCGCCGTTACAATTTCAACGCCGTCCGTATTTCCAGACGCAGACGAATGATGGCCGCCCGTTCAATGGCGTCGCGATAGCGGCTTAGCCGATGGTTAGTGTCGGCGGATGGTCGTCGCACCGCGACCCTCCAAAGAAGCGATGCTTGCGCAGTTGGTGACAATCACGGGGGGTGGCAACGGGCGGTCCATCGCGTTCCGATGAGTGCATTGAAGGATTCAATTATCGAGGCGACATTCACTCACCCGATAGTGATTCTTGACGGGCGGAGGAGAGCCTCTCATTGTGGTGCGGCGGCTTCACCTACGAACAGGGCTCAATGCGCCATAAGCCTTCGCACATCCGGCCGAACGCGGGCCTCACGCGCGGCATGCGCGCTGACGCGTTTCTCACAGGGCGGCTAATTTGCTTGGCGGCGCTCCTAGGCCTTGCACTCGCCGGCTGTGCGCAGATCGGGCAGCGGCGTAGCGCGGCGCCTGGCGATTCAGCTATCGTCTCGGCGCCAGTTGGCGCGGTGGAAGGACGCCGCGAGGGCCAATTGAACGTATTCAAGGGCATCCCCTACGCACTTGCGCCAACAGGCGCGGCGCGGTGGACGCCCCCGCGCGCGACCGCGGATTGGACCGGCGTTCGGCAAGCGACTGAGTTTGGCCCCGCGTGCGTGCAACTACAGCGCGCCCCCACGTCCGTGTACGCCTACGATGTCGGGCCGATGAGCGAGGACTGCCTCAGCCTCAATATTTGGGCGCCGGCCGGTGCACGCAACGCGCCGGTATTGGTTTGGATTCATGGCGGCTCGCTAACGTCAGGCTCAAGCAACGAACCAATGTACGATGGCGCTCGTCTCGCCGAACGCGGCGTGATTGTTGTGTCGATCAACTATCGGCTCGGTGTGCTGGGCTATTTCGCGCATGCCGAATTGAGCGCGGAATCTCGTGAGGGCGTTTCCGGCAATTACGGTTTGCTCGATCAGATCGAAGCGTTGCGTTGGGTTCAGCGCAATATCGGCGCGTTTGGCGGCGATTCACGCAATGTCACCATCGCCGGTGAATCTGCTGGCGCGCTGAGCGTGGTCTATCTGATGGCCGCGCCCCCTGCGCGCGGGCTCTTTGCCAAAGCGATCGTGCAGAGCGCCAACATGATGATGATTCCGGAATTGCAGACGGCGCGCTCTGGCGTTGTGTCCGCCGAAGAAAGCGGCGCCGCGCTCGCCGCCTCACTCCAGGCCGGCAGTGTCGCGGATTTGCGTGCGATCGAAGCGCGTGCGCTCATCGCCGCGGCCACATCTGCTGGTTTTGCACCGCGCCCAACGGTCGACGGGCACGTGCTCACACGCCAACTCGTCGAAACGTTCGAGCTTGGCGAACAGGCGCGCGTGCCGCTGCTCGTCGGTTTCACGAGCGGCGAGAGCCGTACGTTCCCTGCCCTTGTGCCGCGCCCGGCCGAGAGTGTCGCCGCCTACGAAAGCGCAATCCGCGAGCGCTATGGCGATCTCGCGGAAGACTTCCTCAACCGCTATCCAGCCGCCGACATGCCCGCGAGCCTTCTTGCGGCGACACGCGATGGCATTGCCGGCTGGGCATCGGAACGTCTCGCGGTAAATCAGACAGCCTACGACGCGCCCGCCTTCCTGTATTATTTCGATCACTCGTATCCCGCCGCCGATGCCGCAGGCTTGCACGCCTTTCACGCCAGCGAATTGCCCTTTGTGTTCGGCGCGCTTCAGAGCTTTCCGGTGAATTGGCCGCCCGTTCCGAACGAGCCGCAACAACGGCGCTTGTCAGACAGCATGATCGGATACTGGACAAGCTTTGCGCGCGATGGGCGACCGCGCGCCGCCGGCGCACCCGATTGGCCTGCTTACGGGCGCGACCGCGCCTACATGCTCTTTGATGGCGCGCCCCAGGCGTCGGCGCACCTGATGCCGGGCATGTATGAGCATGTGGAAGAAATCGTCTGCCGGCTTAGGCGCACAGACCAGGCGTGGTCATGGCGCTTTGGTCTCAACGCGCCTGTGCTGCCGGCCCGTCCAGCAGGGTGCTAGCGGCGGCCCTTTTTGCTCTTCTCGTGAATGGCGATGAAACCGGCCGCCATGAACGACGCCATCCGCGCCTTCACGGCGTCGAAATCATCGGACTTGCAGCGCCCGCCCGAGAGCGTGTCGATACGGCCCGTTCGCGCGAGCGTCAGCATCAGTGCGCCAGTGACAAAGTGATAACCCCAAAACAGATCTTCCAGCGAACACCCTGGAAGCGCCTTCTTGATGAGACCAATCAACCGCAACACCACCGGATCAAAATGAAGATCCATGAGCTTTGCGCCGTAAGGGGTGTTTGAAACATGGGCGCCCAGCGCACCATAGTTTTTCCAGTTCTCACCGCCTCTGCTGTAGAGTTCGAGATCGGTGTCGAGAAAGGCGTGCAACGCCCCCTCCACCGTGGGCTTGCCCTTGGTGGCGGCGTCGTACTTGTCCAAAGCTTCCATACGCCGCGAACTCGTAACCCCGGCGCGACGCGCAATCACGGCATCGAACAAGCGCTCTTTGTCGGTGAAGTAGTAGTTTAGCAGTGTGTGATGCACGCCAACACGGTGCGCGACATCCTTAAGCGTCACGCCATGCAGGCCACCGCGCGAGAACAGGTACTCGGCCGCATCGAGTATCTGCTCCATCATTTCTTCGCGCTGCTGCACTTTGGTGGAGGGCCGCCGGCGCGGCTTCACCTCCTTCGCAGAGGCGCGCGCAATTCCCTTCACCGGATCTGCCGCTCGCTTTGCGCCTGACTTAGCCGCCATCTCTGCCCTCAATTGAGTCCTCATGCATCATAATGCTGCGGTGTGATGCAAGCGAGTAAGGCGAATAATCGCACCTTGCGCACCCCTTATGCGCCGCGCTGCCGAAACGTTAGGCGCTCGCCTCGCGCACTCAACACTGCGGCGCCTCTGGCGGCAACGGCGGCGCAATCACGCCAATGTTCCAGTTCCATGCGATGCCGCCCTGCGCACGGCGACGGCACACCACCTCCTCTTGCAGTTCATAAGCACCCGGCAGCAAGTTGATGCGCGCGCGTGGCGCATCTTCGAACGCCATATACGCGCGCTCGACGCCGTAGGGGCGCCACTCCGCCTGCCCCGGCGCGCTTGGCGCACCATCACGCGCAAACGTCGCCCAATAACTCACCATCGCATCGGAGAGTTGCTGTTCCTGCGGCGTCTGAGGAATCGCCGGCCAGCGCGGCGGCGTGCGGGCTGCTGTTCCGAACACGAAGGGAATCTCCGAGGCGTGAAACGCGTGCAGCCCCGCCGCGTCAGCCGCAGGGTAAGCGTGATCGAAGAAGTAGAGAAAGGACGGCGCTCCGATGGCGGTTTGCTTCACAACAAGACGCTCAGCGGTCCAGCCGTACATGCCGTCGCGGGTCGTCGCCAACATGCTCTCCGGGATATTGTCGGCCGGATACCGAGCCAGGAATGCGTCGGCAAGATCGCCATAACGGGCGAGAATTTCACGCGTATAGGCGTCAGCGTCGGCCGGTGGTTGCGGCGGCAACAAGAAACGCAGCGAACGGATTTCGCCCTCGTTGAAGCCCGCGAGAATGGGTACGCGCGCCTGCTCTCCCCGATCAAACGCATCGACAAGCTGGCGCGGCAATACGCGCCCGTCGATCGTCGGAAACGGAAAATAGCCCACGCCGGACGTGCGGCTGACAATGGTCTCGGCGCTCATCGCGCGCAAATCTTCGATGCTGCTCGCGTGCAATTGGCCCGCTAGCCACACACCGATATTCTCGGCGGCCGGGAAGTCCGGGAACGCCGCGCCGCGCAGCTCCGGCGCCGTGACCATATAACCGCTTTGTGAAATCGCTTTTGAGAAAAGCCCGCCCGCAAACGGCGTCGCCATCAAATACATGACGCTCAGCGCGCCGGCGGATTCACCGGCGATGGTGACATTGCGTGGATCGCCGCCAAACGCGCCGATATTGCGCTGAACCCAGCGCAGCGCTTCGATCTGATCGAGCAATCCGTAATTGCCGGAAACGCCCTCGTGCGTCTCCGCGCTCAAGCCCGGCAACGCCAAATAACCCAGCGCGCCAAGCCGATAGTTGATCGTAACGACAATGACGCCCTGCTGTGCGAGCCGCGTTCCGTCATACGCCATCTCACTGCCGGCGCCGGAAACGAGCGAGCCACCGTGAATCCAAACCAATACCGGCGCGTCGCGTGCATCCGCCGGCGCCCAGATATTGAGGAAGAGACAATCTTCACTCATCGGTTGGAACTCATCTGGCGCGTAGATGCTGGCGCCACGAGCCACCGGCTGAAAGCAGGCCGCGCCGAATTGCGTTGCGTCGCGCACGCGCCGCCACCGCTCCATCGCCTCGGGCGCACGCCAACGCCGCCACCCAACAGGCGGACGAGCATATGGTATGCCGCGGAAGACGTTCAGACCATCGGCGCTTTCACCCCGAAGGCGCCCGGCTGGCGCCGCGGCAATCGGCGCGTCGTGCGCAAAGGCTGGCGCCGCGAACGCGACAGCCAACATCGTCACGAGCAAAAGAAGCCATCGTTTCACGACACGTCTCCGGCTTTTGCCTCGTGCTTCATCGCCCGTGCGAGCCACATGAACAACGCTACCGCCACTATGTAAAAAGGCGCCAGGCTGTAAAACGCGATCTGCAGCGAGTTATCTGGATGGGTTGGACGCACCCAATCGCTCACCGCGCCGACGAATGTGGGGCCAAAACCAAGGCCGATGAGATTCATCACCAGTAACAACAAAGCCCCCGACAGCACGCGCTGATCCGGGCGCACTTCTTCCTGCACCAGCGTGACGGACGGCGAGAGATAAAAATAGTTGAACGCCGTCGGCACGGCGAGGAAGCCAAGCGCCATCGTCCACGTCGGCGCCCAGACGAACCCGATGAAGAAGGGCAGCGCAATGATGAGGCCAATCGCCGGGATCCAGGCGTAAGCAAGCTTTGAACGGCGCGAAAAAATGTCAATCAGCCGGCCGGACATATACATGCCGGCAACCGTGCCGATACCGATCAGCAAAGCGTAGTAAAGCGCGACATCCGCCAACGTCATGCCCTTCTCGCGCATGAGAAACAAAGTCGTGAAGTTGAGAATGCCGTAGGTCACAAACTGCGTCGCACCGCACGCAAGCGCCAAACGCAACAGAACCGGATTGGTGAAGAACATCACGCACGTCGACCAGAAGCCTGCCTTCTGCCCCGCGGGCGGGCTTGTGTCAGGCGCATCCAGCCCGCCGCGCTTCGGCTCACGCACGAACACCCAAACGATCAGCGCAGTGAAGAGGCCGACGACGCCGATCGCCAGAAACGCCGAGCGCCATGAGTACGCCGCGGCGATCGAAGCGCCGAAGGCAATGCCAAGCGCCTGCCCAATCGGCGGACCAAAGTTGAACAAGCTGAGCGCGGTCCCGCGTGAGCCGGAAGGAAAATAATCGGAAATGATGGCGTAAGATGGCGGCACGCCGCCCGCTTCACCGACACCGACGGCCATGCGCGAGAGCGCAAGCTGCGTGTAATTTTGCGAAAACCCACACGCAGCAGTCGCGGCGCTCCAGAGGCTGCACGCCAGCGAGAGCACGCGCACACGATTGGTGCGGTCCGCCAACCAGCCGACAGGGATCGCCAGCACACAATAGAACGCCGCAAAGTAGAGCCCGCCCAGCAAGCCCAATTGCCCGTCGCTAACGCCCAGCTCGTCCTGGATCGGCTTGGCCAGAATCGACAAGAGTTGCCGATCGAGGAAATTCAAGACGTAAACGAAGCACAGGATCGCCAGCGCCGTCCATGCGCCGGCCCCCGGCCGCGCCACAGGCGCGGCCGGGCTCATCTTTGGCGCAGTTGAGTCTGCACTCATCGCGAAACGGCGCGTCCCATCAGAACGTCCGCATCAGCCGAATGCCGTATTGCTGCGGCGCGCCCGCGTAACGCAATCCGGCCCGCAACGCCGCGACATAGTGCTGATCGGACAAGTTCGTGCCGTACAGCGTCACCGTCAGATCGTCATGGCGCCACTCGAGTTGGCCATTCCAGATGTTGCGCGCCTCCAATATGTCGCCAAACGCGGGATTCGCGAACAATGTCGCGTTCTGCTCGGACACGTGTCCGAAGTTCACGCGCGGCGTAATCGTGTCACCGCCAGGAATATTGAACACGTACTGCACGCCGATATTGTAGGTGAGGTCCGGAGCGTAGGTCTGCTCGGCCCCGCTCAGGTTGATGCACGTCGCGCTCGCTGGGCCGGCGAGCGGATCGCAAGCCACCGGCGCGGCGATGCGCGCATCGCTTGCGTAAAAAGTCCCGAGTTCAGTGTCGAGCACCGCAAGGCCCGCATTGATCGACAAGTCGCCGAACTGCGCTTCCGCCTGCGCTTCGAAACCGGTCATGACCGTGGTTTCCGGGACATTCAGCAGTGACGTGAAGAACGTCGGCAAGACAGGGTGGCGAACGGTGACTTGAAAGTTGTCGTACTCTGTCCGGAACGCATCGATCTGCGTGCGCAGACGCCCATCGAAGAACCCGGCTTTCCATCCGATTTCGTACGACCTGACTGTTTCTTCCTCGAAGGCCGGCGGGAAGCCCAGGAAATTGAACGGCACGCTGAGACCGCCAGGCTTAAAGCCGGTCGCCGCGAACGCGTAGAGGAAGTTGTTGTCATCAACCTCCCAGTTCAGCGTCACCTTACCTGAGGTGTTGGAGAATTCGGCTTCCTGGGTATAGGGGAATGCGTACGCGGTGTGAGATCCTACATTTTCGGTGGTGTGCTCCGAATAGCGGGCGCCGAGTTCCAGCTCGAATCCCATCGGCAAGTCGAAACCGACATTTCCGAACACAGCACGGTTCTCGCGATAATTATGTCCTTGCAACGAGAATGTGTTGTAGACGAAGCGGCCGGCGGGAAAATTGAGATCCTCACCCTGATAATAAACGCCAAGCACCCAATTGATCGGACCATCGTCTGGCGAGATGAGATTCACCTCCTGCGACCAGATTGAATCATCCACCGCATTGAACCCGCGCGACACACCGACGCTCGTGCCGTCGCTGTCTTCGCGGGTCATAGTGGTGCCTTCCATGTAGCTCGTCACCGAGCGCAAAGTTACACCATTGTCGAACTCATAATCGACGCGCAGGCCGGTGCGGCCAAAGCGATCAATGCCTTCGTTGGTCGCGTTCGAACTCACATCGAAGAGGTCCGTCGTTGCGTTGTAAGGACTGGCGGGGAAGCCGCTGAGATCGAGATAATTGAGATCGGTTGTCCAACGCACGGAGAGGTTGTCGGTAGGCTCCCAAAGCAGGCTGAAGCGGCCACTGAAGATACGCACGCCGTCATCGCCGGAATAAGGCCCGCTGATGTTGTAGAAGCTGTCTCGCGTGTCGGCGTAAAGCGCCACGCGCGCCGCAAGCGTGTCGCTGATCGGCAGGTTGACCGCCCCCTGACCGCCGAGACTGTTGTAGTTGCCGGCTTGCCCCAAGACGTAGCCGTGCACGCCGCCATTGATCTCCGGCTGGTTCGAAGTGATGAACACCGCGCCGCCCGTCGCATTGGCGCCCACAAACGTCCCTTGCGGACCGCGCAAGATTTCGATGCTTTGAATGTCGTAATAGGGTTCAGCGGTAAACCAGCCCGGATTGCTCGGCGCACCGTCGCGATACGTGATAACGCCCGTCAACGTCTGCGAATTTGTTTCGGTCTTGCCGATGCCGCGAATGTTGAAATTTGTGCCCTGGCCAAAATAGTTGACGGTGGTCGCAGGGGTGACGAACTGCAACTGATCGACGACCGATACGCCGGCATTGGCCAAGTCCTCGCCGCTGAGCACGGTAGCGGCGATTGGGGTTCGATCGAGGGGCCTGGCGCGCCGCTCAGCGGTTACGACGATTTCGTCTGTATTGTCTGCTTGGGCCGCTTCCGTCTGTGCGTGAGCCGGCATGCACAGCACTGCCTGCGCGGCGGCGCACGCCGTCGCCAAGAGCATCGCTCTCATCGGTAATCCTCCCCTCGCGCTGGTCTGATCGCCAGCGCTTGCAGCGAGTGAGCCACCAAAACCCCGACCTGTCAATATTCACTCTCGCGCGCGTGAATTTCTA
>JADLHI010000067.1 GCA_020848895.1 Hyphomonadaceae bacterium | reverse complement strand
TGCGCGCGTGGCGGCGGGCTGGATCGAAGCGCTGCCGGAACCGGAGCCGGAGCCTGAAGCTGAAGGAGACGCCGACGATGTCGCCCGCGTCTTCCCAGATAGAGGCTGAAGGGCCGCGCCGCGAACGTGAGCGGCGCTGCATCGTCAGTGGCGAGCACGATAGCGGCGCGAACCTGATCCGGTTCGCGCTGTCGCCCGATGGCATGGTGACGCCGGATGTCGCGGCCAAGCTCCCGGGGCGCGGCGCATGGGTGCGGGCCGACCGCGCGACCCTCGAACAAGCGGCCAAGAAGGGCGCCTTCTCGCGCGCCTTCAAAACCCAGGCGTCGGTTCCTGACGGGTTGGCGGACACGGTGGAGACGCTGCTGTCACGCCGTTGTCTCGATCAGCTCGGCATGGCCCAGCGGGCAGGTGCGATTGCGGTAGGCGCCACCCAGGTTGACGCCGCAATCCGCGCCAAACCCGCGCTTTTGTTGATCGAAGCAAACGATGGCGCCGAAGAGGGTCGCGAAAAGCTGATGAGCGTCCATATAGGGCTCTGGGGCCGGCCTCCCGCCGCCGTTGGGTGCTTCAGCTCTTCGGATTTGGGCGTGGCGTTGGGGCGCGAACGTGTGATACACGCTTGCCTGCTTCAAGAGCGCTTGGCTTCGGTTTGGGCGGCTGAAATTGGCCGCCTTTCGGGTTTTCGCCCCATCGTTCCAGCCTCTTGGCCCACACCCTGGCGCTCTATTGGTCTGGGACTGGGCGGCGCGGACGCTGCACCTTCGGGGCAACGACGCGACGGGCAACAGGACGTTTGAGAATACCACGCGTGAAGACGAATTTAGGATTGGCGCCACCACTGCATGTCTGACGGCAACGAACAAAAAGACACTCCCTCCGGCCGCAAGCCGCTGACGCTGACGCGCACCACCGCCACAGGCACGGTGCGCCAGAGCTTCAGCCATGGCCGCACCAAGCAAGTCGCCGTTGAGGTGCGTGAGAAGCGCTCGATCAACCGGCCGGGCGCGGGCCCCGCGGCGCCGGGTGCGCCTGGCCCCGGTGTGCCGCCGCCAATCAAAGCGCGCGCAACGCCGCAGCCCGAGCCGTTGCAACCGTCGCCAAAGGCGCCGACGCCTCCCGGCGCGATCAGCGATGAAGAGGCGCGCCGCCGCGAAGAAGCGGTGAACCGTTCTCTGGCTGAGCGCGACGCGCGCGACCAGAAGCTGAAGGCCGAAGAAGATCAGCGCCGCGCGCTCGACGATGCCCAGCGCCGCAAAGCCGCTGAGCTTGCCGCGATCGAAGCGGAAGCCGAGGCGCGCCGCCGCGCCGAACAGGCGCAAGCCGAGCTTGAACAGGCCGCGGCCGAGCGCGCTGCGGCGCGCGCTGCCGCTCAATCGAACGCACCACAGGGCGGCGCCAGCGCTGGCCCATCGCTGCTCGACGAGTTGGGCGGCCGCGTGAAGTCGGCGCGCAAGCCGGCGCCGGTCGCGCCGGTGAAGCCGGCCAAGAAGGGTGAACCGAAGCGCCGTGAAGGCAAGCTGACGCTCGACATGGTCGAGCGCGAAGTGGCGGGCGATGACGATCGCGTCCGTTCGCTCGCCGCCTACCGCCGTGCGCAGCAGAAGGAAAAAGAGCGCCGCGCCAAGCTTATGGGTGGCGGTGAGCGCGATCAGATCAAGCGCGAAGTCATCATTCCGGAATCCATCACGGTTCAGGAACTCTCGAACCGCATGGCGATCCGCGCCGCGGACATCATCAAGTTCATGATGCGCCAAGGCCAGATGATGAAGCAGGCCGATGAGCTCGATGCCGATACGGCGGAGCTGATCGCGACTGAGTTTGGCCACACGGTTAAGCGCGTCGCGGAATCGGATGTCGAAGAGGGGCTCTCCGGCGAAGTCGATACCGACGAGAACCTGCAGCCACGGCCGCCGGTCGTGACCGTCATGGGCCACGTCGACCACGGCAAGACCTCGCTCTTGGATGCCCTGCGCCAAACCGACGTTGTCTCGGGCGAGCATGGCGGCATTACCCAGCACATCGGCGCCTATCAGGTTCGCCTGAAGAACGGCGAGCGCGTGACCTTCCTCGATACGCCCGGCCACGCGGCGTTTAGCGCCATGCGTGCGCGAGGCGCGCAAGTCACCGATATCGTCGTGCTGGTCGTGGCCGCCGATGACGGCGTCATGCCGCAAACGGTGGAAGCCATCCATCACGCCCGTGCTTCGGGCGCGCCGATCATCGTTGCGATCAACAAGATCGATAAGCCCGACGCCAATCCAACGCGTGCGCTGACCGATCTGTTGCAGCACGAGATCGTCACCGAAGCACACGGCGGCGACACGCTCGCGGTTGAGGTTTCCGCGCTGAAGAAGACCGGCCTCGACAAGCTGGTCGAGACGATCCTGCTGCAAGCTGAAGTCATGGATTTGAAGGCGAACCCGGATCGCGCAGCGGAAGCCACGGTCATCGAGTCCAAGCTCGATAAGGGCCGCGGCACGGTCGCGACCGTGCTGGTGCAGAAGGGCACCCTGAAGCGTGGCGATATCGTTGTCGTCGGCGCGCAGGTCGGCCGTATCCGCGCCATCACCAACGAGCGCGGTCAACAGCTGCAAAATGCCGGCCCGTCTGAGCCGGTGGAGATCATGGGCCTCGAAGGCGTGCCGGAACCCGGCGATGTGCTGAACGTCGTCGAAAATGAAAACCGCGCTCGCGAAGTCGCGAACTATCGCGCGCGTGCGAAGAAGCAAAAGACCACCGGCGGGCCGTCGCGTACGGGCACCTCGCTCGAAAGCATGATGGCGAAATTCAAGGATTCGACGGCGAAAGAGCTGCCGATCCTGATCAAGGCCGACGTGCAAGGTTCGGCGGAAGCCATCGTCGGATCGCTCGAAAAGCTGGCGCACGAGGAAGTGCGGGCGCGCGTGGTGCTCTCGGGCGTCGGCGCCATCAACGAATCGGACGTCCAGCTTGCCAAAGGCTCGGGCGCGCCGATCATCGGTTTCAACGTTCGCGCGTCGAAGGAAGCGCGCGATCTGGCCGAGCGCGAAGGCGTCGAAATCCGCTATTACAACATCATCTACGATCTTATCGACGACATCAAAGGCGTCATGTCGGGCATGCTCGCGCCGCTCACGCGCGAAAGCTTCCTCGGCAATGCCGAAGTGCTTGAGGTGTTCAACATCTCGAAGGTCGGCAAGGTCGCGGGCGTTAAGGTCACCGAAGGCGTCGTCCGGAAGGGCGCGAAGGTCCGCATCCTGCGCGACAACGTCGTCATTCAGGAAATGGGCACGCTGACCACCTTGAAGCGCTTCAAGGAAGAAGTGGATCAAGTTCAGACCGGCCAAGAGTGCGGCATGAGCTTCGGTCAGTTCCAAGACATTAAGCAGGGCGACCAGATCGAATGCTTCAATGTCGAAGTGGTGCAGCGCTCGCTCTGAGGCGTGACATGCGGCGGATCATTCTGACAGCCATAGCCGTGCTGGCGTTGGGCGTTGCTGCGTGCAACCGCAACGGCGCCGACTCTGACTTGCCGGGCGAACGCCCGCAGACGCAGGTCGAGGCGGAAACGCGCGTCGACACCGTGCCGCAAGAAGAGCCAGCGATCGCGCGCTCGCAATGGCGCGCCGCCAACGAAGACGCTCGCTCGATCACGGGCAATTTGCGTGTGAGTTTGCAGGGGCGCCGCGGCGGACCTCTGGTGTTCGCGTTCGCGACCGGCGTGACCGTGATCGGCCAGCCCTACAGCGTGGTGCCGGCGGATTCGCGCTCCGGTGTCGGCGGGCAGAGCTTTGCGGCGGTGCTCGGCGGCGATCCGCGAGTCGATGCTTATCTTTATCGCGTTGGCTCCGAGAACGTGACGCCGAGCGCGCCGCGCGGCGGCCTCTGCGGCGAGGCGGTCACACGTTTTCTGGCGGTCAGCGAATTCGTCGATGGCGCCGGCCGCTGGGTGTTCAAGATCGCGGCGTTCAGCGGCGACACGCAGCCAGGCTCGGGCTCCGACGCGCAGCTTTGCAACGCCTATTCGTACACGTCGCAATAAGATGAAACGCAAGTCTCGCGGTGGTCAGGAGGGCGCCGGTCCCTCGCAGCGTCAATTGCGCGCCGCCGAGCTTGTGCGCCACGCGCTGGTGGAAATCGTGCAGCGCGAGGAATTGCGCGATCCCGATCTGAAGGGCGTCTACGTCACCATCGGTGAAGTGCGTGCGTCTCCGGACCTGAAACACATGACGGCGTTCGTCTCGTCGCTGGGGCCGGGCGATCCGCAGCGCATTGCCAACGGATTGACGCGGGTGTCTGGATTCCTGCGTGGACGCCTGGGAAAGCACGTCGATCTGCGCTTTACGCCGGAGCTGCATTTCCAGCCCGACATTTCCTACGACGAGGCGCGTCACATCGATGAATTGCTCGCCAGCCCAGAAGTCGCGCGCGATCTGAAGCACGAGGATGATGAGTGAGGTGCGCGCGGCAGCTATCCCTCTCCCTTGTGGAGAGGGTCGCCGCGAAGCGGCGGGGTGAGGGGTGTTCTGACGCTCAGGCGCCTGCTCGTTTGAACGCCCCTCACCCCCTAGCTCCCTCTCCGCAAGGGAGAGGGGGAACGGAGACGCGCTGATGGGCCGCCGCAAGAAGGGTGATGACGTTTCGGGTTGGGTGGTGCTCGACAAGCCCGACGACATGACGTCGACGCAGGCCGTCTCCGCCATCCGCCGCATCTTCAATGCGCAGAAAGCCGGTCACGCCGGCACGCTCGATCCACTGGCGTCGGGCATTCTGCCGATCGCGCTGGGTGAGGCGACGAAGACCGTTCCGTGGCTGATGGAAGCGCGGAAGACCTATCTCTTCACGATCAAGTGGGGCGTCTCGACCGACACCCAGGACCGCGAAGGCAAGGCGATCGCCACCAGCGCCGTTCGCCCGACAGCCGAAGCCATCCGCGCCGCGCTGCCGGCCTTCGTCGGTGAGATTGAGCAAATCCCGCCGCAATTCAGCGCCGTGAAGGTCGATGGCGAGCGCGCCTATGACCTGGCCCGCGCCGGAGAGGCGGTGGAGCTCGAGCCCCGCAAGGTCACCGTTTATGAAGCCGAGCTGGTCGAAACCGAGGGCGAAGACCTCGCCACTTTTCGGTTCCGGTCGGGCAAAGGCTTCTATATCCGCGCCTTGGTCCGCGATTTGGCGGCAAAACTTGGCGTGGAAGGCCATGTCTGGCGGCTCCGCCGCACAGCCGTAGGCCCCTTTACCGAAGCTGAGAGCGTGACACTGGACGAATTGCAGCTTTTGGGTCAGAAGGGCGCCGCGTCAGAACGCCTGAAGCCCGTTGAGACCGCGCTGGACGACATCCCGGCACTGGCCATTAACGGCGAGGACGCGTTCAAGCTCAGACAGGGACGGCCCATCGTCCTCCTCCCGCATGTGGTGGAGACGCTGAAGCCGCAGTTTCGGGATCGCTTTATCGGCGGTGTCGATGCGTCCCGGGCAGCAATCGCTCTCTATGAGGGCAAAGCTGTGGCGCTGGGTGACGTGCGAGCGGGGCGCTTTGAGCCCAGCCGCGTGTTCAACATCGCAGATTAAAAAGGAGTACCGATGTCGGTGACTGCAGAGCGCAAAGCCGCGCTCATTAAAGACAACGCGAAGAGCAAAGGCGACACTGGTTCGCCGGAAGTTCAAGTTGCGATCCTCTCCGAGCGCATCGCCAACCTGACCGAGCACTTCAAGACCCACAAGAAAGACAACCACTCGCGCCAAGGCCTTCTGAAGATGGTCTCTCAGCGCCGTCGGTTGCTCGACTATTTGAAGAACCGCGATACCGCCCGTTATCAGGCGATCATCGAAAAGCTGGGTCTGCGCCGCTAAGCGCTGACCGCTCCCCCTCCCTGTGAAGGGAGGGGGCCGGGGGGCGGGGTGAACCTCCTCCGGCGATAAGTTCGCGCAAGCTCGCGCGCTCAAATCCGAAACGTCGAGTTTCACCCCACCCCTAGCCCCTCCTCTGAAGAGGAGGGGAACGACGAAGCGCAACGGAATCCGCCGTTGCGATGTACGCACATGGCGCAAGGCATCCGGCCTAACGCGCCTGGAGTTAGATGTATGTTTGATGTGAAATCCGTTTCCCTCGATTGGGCAGGGCGCAAGCTCACGCTCGAAACCGGCAAGATCGCGCGCCAAGCTGACGGCGCCGTCTATGCGACCTGGGGCGAAACCGCCCTGTTGGCGACCGTTGTGTACGCGAAGGAAGCAAAGCCCGGTCAGGACTTCTTCCCGCTGACCGTGAACTACCAAGAAAAATACTTCGCCTCGGGCCGCATTCCTGGCGGCTTCTTCAAGCGCGAAGGCCGCCCGACTGAACGCGAAACGCTGCTGTCGCGCCTGATCGACCGCCCGATCCGTCCGCTGTTCGTCGATGGTTTCAAGAACGAAGTCCAAGTCATCATCACGGTGCTGAGCTGGGACAACGAAAACGAATCCGATCTGCTGGCGATGGTTGCGGCCTCCGCCGCGCTGACGATCTCCGGCGTGCCGTTCATGGGTCCGATCGCCGCCAGCCGCGTGGGTTGGATCGACGGCAAGGCCGTGCTGAACCCGACGATCGAGCAGATGAAGACGTCGGATCTCGATCTCGTCGTCGCCGGCACCGCCAACGCGATCATGATGGTCGAGTCGGAAGTGAAGGAACTCTCTGAAGCGCAAATGCTTGAGTCGCTCTCGCTCGCGCACAAGGGCATGCAGCCGGTGATCGACGCGATCATCGATCTCGCTGAGAAGGCCGGCAAAGAGCCCTTCGAATTCACGCCGCCGGACAATTCGGCTCTCAAGACGAAGATCCAGAACCTCGTCGGCGCCGATCTCGCCGCCGCCTACAAGATCACCAAGAAGGACCAACGCTACGGCGCCGTTGGCGAACTCCGCGACAAGGTGAAAGCCCAACTCGCGAAGACGGAAGCCAATCCCGATGGCTACGACGCCAACGTGATCAAGGAAGTCTTCAAGGAAGTCGAAAGCGACGTCGTTCGTAGCCGCATCGTCAAGGAAAAGGGCCGCATCGACGGCCGCCCGGTCGATAAGGTTCGCCCGATCGTTTCTGAAGTCGGCATCCTGCCGCGCACGCACGGCTCGGCGCTGTTCACCCGCGGTGAAACGCAGTCGATCGTCGTCGCGACCCTCGGCACCGCCGAAGACGAGCAATTCATCGACGCGCTCTCAGGCACGACCAAAGAGCGCTTCATGCTCCACTACAACTTCCCTCCCTACAGCGTCGGTGAAACCGGCCGTATGGGTGGCGCTGGCCGCCGCGAAATCGGCCACGGCAAGTTGGCCTGGCGCGCGATGAAGGCGGTTCTGCCGTCTGCCGAGCAAGTCCCGGACACGGGGCGCCTCGTTTCCGAGATCACCG
>JADLHI010000066.1 GCA_020848895.1 Hyphomonadaceae bacterium | reverse complement strand
GTGATTGTGTTCTCGTGGTCAGGCCTTACGGCTGGCCAGCTCGGCTACAATTATGATTCCGGGAACGACCTCACCTCGTTCTGGTTCGCCGGCAACGTGTTGTACGTCCACGGTTTTGCCGATCTGAGCGACGTGATCGTGTACGGCTAGCCCTTGGGGCCGCCAAACACGATGCCTTGCTGAATGTCGTCGGTGATCCAGCCTGCAAAGCGCTGGACATCGAACATTGCCTGCAGGCCTTCGAAGCCGGGCAATTCAAGCTGCACGTCGACCTCTTGTGAGATGTCGCGGCCCATGGCGCTGTTGATGATGATGTTTTGCAACGCGCCGCCGGTCACGTTGTGGACCAGCGCGGTTACGCCAGCCTCGTCATCGATGATCAAGCCGCCGGCGTGCTCAAGCCCACCAAGGCCTAGCGCCTCGCGCTGCGCGACGGACATGTCGGCAAGGTCTTGGCCAATGTCGCTGACGGTTTGCTGAATGACGCTGCCTGTTTCCGTCCAGGTCAGTGTTGTCACCAAAGCCGGCGCACCGTTTACGAGGGTGGTGACCGTCGCGCCGAAATTGATGTTGAGGTTGCCAATCGCAAAGCCGCCGCGGTGCGCGTCGAGATCTTCTGCGCTCATCACTTCGATGTCGCTGGCCCAGCCCTCGTCAGCCCATGCCGGCGCGGCCAGCATGACCATGAACGCGGTCGAGAGCAGGAGCGAGCGCATCACGACCCCGGCACCCCCGGCGTGATTGGCGTGATCTGATAGAGTTCGCGAAAGCCCAGCGTGAGATCCGTCGCCGAGATCGGCTGCTGCGCCATGTTGAGTGGCGCGCGCGACCACGGGCGCCACTCCTCGGCGCGGTTGTACGCGGGCGGAGGCCAGCCTTCCGACGTTTGGCGTATGGCCAACACGACGCCGTTCCAAATTTCCTGGAATTCAGCGCGCGTGTAGGTCTGCAAGCCGAACGTCGGATCGCCTACGAGAACGCGGTCGGCGCTGACGCCTTTCACGACCACGAAGTGGCGATAATTGTCATGCGTGATGAGCGCGATCGCCGGTACGTCCAATGAGGCCAAGCGGTCCAGCGAAAGGCGCAAGCCGTCGGCGCGAAAGCCGCGTTGCTCGAGGTACGATCGCATGTCGAGCATCGAGAAACCGACGGAACGAATGCGCGCCTGGTCGCCGCGATCGTACATGTTCTGAAACACTTCGCCTTCGTTGACATTCAGGCCGTAGTGAAAGCGCAGCAACGTCGCGACCGCAGCGGAGCCGCAGCTGTAATCATATTGCTGGCGGACGACGGTGCGGAACGGGATGTCGCGCCAGCTCGTCACTGAAACTGTAAAGCTGCCGCCGTATTCGCCGTGCGTGCGCACCTGCGCATCAGCCGGGCCGGCAAGGCACATCGCGGCAAGCGCCGCGGAGAGCGCAACGCCGCCCCGCACGAGGCGAGACGGCGTGCTCGAAGTATGGTCCGCGCGCCCGGTCATGAACCCGGCACTGGCGGCGTCAGCAAGATCGAAACGTTCATGCTGGACTGAAGGTTGTTGTTGTGTCCGGTGTTGATCACGAAGTTTCCAAGGCCGTTGTAGCCGGAGAAGGCTCCGGTCCCGAGATTCACCTGTCCCGAACCAACGACGTCGCCGATCACCGAGTTGCCGGTGTTGGTAGCCGTTAGAACTTGATCGGTATCGATCACCACCTCGACGCCCGTCCCTCCAGACAGGGCGTCCATATCTTCCGAACTCAGCAGCTCGGCTTCGTCGGCGAGCGCCGGCGATGCCGAAACGAGGGGGGCGTCTTGGGCCGAAGCGGCGCCGGCTGAAACCAGTGCCGCCGCGAACAAGATCCCTCTCAAATGGGTCACGCTCTTCATTGATGCGCGCCTTCTTTGTTTAGAGAGGCAAGAACCAGGCCGGTGGGGCGAACCCACCGACCTGGCCTCAAGCCGCTTTACGGACGACCGTTGCCGAACTCGATGTTGGCGTTGGCGCCAACGGCTGTCGCCGCTTGGTTCGCCGAAGCCATACCGGTGTTCATGCTGGCCGTGTTGATGCCGCCGAAGTTGGCGAACGCGCCGTTATCCATCGAGATGGAGCCGGTTGCGATTTCGCCTTCCTTGAAACCGTGAGCATCGATTTGGATGTCGGTTACGAGAGCGCCGAGTTCCATCGCCGTGACAACCATCGTGGTGGTCGAGTTGTCAGCGTTGTAGGAGTCTTCGATCTTCGTGTTGTTGGAGTCTTCAACGCGCGTGTTGTTCGAGTCTTCGACACGCACCGAGTTATCGGTGTTGAACGAGTCTTCATTACGAACGTCGCTGTTGTAGCTGTCTTCAACTTCGACTGAGTTGTTGAAGGAGTCTTCGTTATCAACCGAGTTATCGGTCGAGTTGTCGTTGCCGCTGTCAGCCACGTTGACGTTCAGCGAGTTGTTGCTGTTGTCCGTCAGCGTGTTGTTCGACGCGACCGTGTTGAACGATTCTTCGTTCTCGACCGAGTTGTCGACCGATTGGTCAACGTCGTCGGCAGCGTACAAGCCGCTGTTGAACACTTGATCGTCACCCGCAACGTTCGAACCTTGGTTCAGATCGTCGCCGGCCACGTTCGAGCCTTGGTTCAGGTCGCCATCGGCGACGTTCGAGCCTTGGATCTGGTCTTCACCAGCGACGTTCGAACCTTGGATGACGTCGTCGCCACCCACGTTCGAGCCTTGGATTAGATCGTCGTCAGCAACGTTCGAACCTTGGATCAGTTCGTCACCAGCAACGTTTGAACCTTGGTTCAGGTCGCCGTTGGCAACGTTCGAGCCGTTGTTCATGTCGTCGCCAGCAACGGTCGAGCCGTTGTACTGAGCGAGATCATCACCAGCGTAGGTGCCCGTGTTTTGCGTCAGGTCGTCGCCGGCAATGTTCGAGCCGTTGTCAGCGTTGTCCACGCCGTTGCCCGAGAAGTTGCCGTTGCCGCTGTCAGCGACCGTCGTGAGGTCGTCGCCAGCTTGCATCGAGCCGTTGTCGGCGATCGCTTGGTCTTCGCCAGCAGCATGGCCGCCCGCAATTTGTTGATCGTCGCCCGCAACTTGCGAGTTGTTGGCCTGATCGTCGCCGGCATAGGTGCCTTGGTTCTGGGTCAGGTCGTCGCCCGCGTACGCGCCCGAGTTTTGGGTGAGGTCGTCGCCCGCAATGCTCGAATTCGTGTTCATGGACTGGTCGTCGGCCAACGTGTTGCCCGAAGCGACCGTGTTGTTCGAATCATCCGTGTTGTAGGAATCTTCGTGCTCGATCGAGTTGTCGATCGAGTTGTCGTTGCCGCTGTCGGCGACGTTCAGCGAGTTGTTGCTGTTGTCGGTCAGCGTGTTGTTCGACGCAACCGTGTTGTAGGATTCGTCGTTCTCGATGTCGGTGTTGTAGCTGTCCTCGTGCTCCACTGAGTTGTCGGTGTCGATCGAGTTGTCGTTGCCGCTGTCAGCGACGTTCAGCGAGTTGTTGCTGTTGTCGGTGAGCGTGTTGCCCGAAGCAACGGTGTTGCCCGAAGCGACGGTGTTGAACGACTCGTCGTTGTCGACGTCGGTGTTGTAGCTGTCCTCGTGCTCAACCGAGTTGTCGGTCGAGTTGTCGTTGCCGCTGTCGGCGACGTTCAGCGAGTTGTTGCTGTTGTCGGTGAGCGTGTTACCCGAAGCAACCGTGTTATACGATTCTTCGTTGTCGACGTCGGTGTTGAACGATTCTTCGTTCTCAACCGAATTGTCGGCCGAGTTGTCGTTGCCGCTGTCGGCGACGTCCAGCGAGTTGTCGCTGTTGTCAGTCAGCGTGTTGCCCGAGGCGACCGTGTTGTAGGATTCGTCGTTCTCGACCTTCACTTCGCTTTCGACCGAGTTGCTGGTCGAGCTGTCGGTGTTGAAGGAGTCTTCGTTGTTGAACGACTCTTCCGTCTTCACTTCGTGATTGAAGGAATCCTCAACCGAGGTGTCGATGTTGGTGCGGTTTTCCGTGGTGTTGGTCGTCGAGTTCGCGCTTTGCGAGTTGAACGAGTCGCGAGCGTCGAACTCGTTCTCGGTTTCGCTGTTATCCACAGCAGCGGCGCTGCCGTCGACGGCGACAGCGTTGCCGTCATCCATACCCGGCGCGCTCGCCCAGGCGGCCGGCGCGAACGCCAGACCAAGGGCAACGGCGCAAACCGAGCTCAAAAGCTTCAGTTGCATTTCCAAATACCTCCGTACGCAATGACGCCGGCGTCGCCCTTTAGGTTTGGGCTTTTCTGTGACCGGCGAACGGAAGGTCTCGAAGGGGGAGTTCCAGGTCTTGGTTAAACAATCACACGAAGAATTAGGCATGATGACTTTGGTTAATTGATACGATATCCGGGGAAATCCTGTAGACTTGTTGGTAATTGACGGAAATATTGTTGAGCATCGCTGTTAAGCTTTGCCTTTCCAATGTGTCGCCGCGCAGCAACACCTGCATAACGCCGCATCGATGGAGGTGGCATTCCAGTTGGGCGCTGTGTATTGAGAATTTTGCGCGGATCGGGGGAGGGCGCTGTCCGAAATGATGAGCGATTTTCTCCACCGCCCGGAGGGTCATTTCGACTTCTCAGCGATAGCGCCGTTCTTCGCCAACAAGCGTGTTTTCATCACCGGCGCCGCAGGCAGCGTTGGCTCCGCTTTGAGCCTGAAGCTCGCGGAACTTGGCTGCGCCCACCTCGCCATGCTGGATCAAGACGATCACGGCCTGATCGATATCGTCGAGGCGGTAAAGCGCGCCGCGCCGGGCTTGGCGACAACGGATATTCTTTGCGACATCCGCGATCCGGGCCGCCTTGAAGCCTGGATGCGCCGGATCGAGCCCGATGTCGTCATCCACGCCGCGGCGTTGAAACACGTCCACGTCGGCGAACGTCATTCGGCCGAATACCTGATCACGAATCTCATCGGCGTCCGCAATGCGGCGATGGCCGCCTCAAGGGCTGGCGCCTCGCAGTTTGTGCTGATCTCGTCCGACAAGGCCGCCGCGCCGACGTGCGTGATGGGCGCCACCAAGCGCCTGGCCGAGCTTTTTCTGTGGGGCTTCCCTCTTGAGAACATGTCGCCGATGGCGACGAAGTCCGTGCGCTTCGGCAACGTGTTGGGCTCGCAGGGCTCGGTGCTGCCGCGCTTCGCGGCGCAGATCGAAGCCGGCGGTCCGCTTGAAGTCACGCATCCGGACATGGAACGCTTCTTCATGTCTCCGGACGAGGCCGTGGGCCTGATCCTTAGCGTCGCCGCCGTAGAGCAGGAGCCGGGCGCTTTTTTCATGGAAATGGGCGAGCCGATTTCGATCCTCGAACTCGGCCACGATCTCATCGCCGCCTCCGGCAAGCAGATCGACATCAAGTTCACGGGCCTGCGCCCAGGCGAAAAGCTGCACGAGCAGCTGGCTGACGAGCATGATCTGGTCTCGCCATCCACGACGGAGAACGTCTTCCGGGTGACCCCCGCCAGCCTCGACGCATACATGACCTCGGCGGATATCGCACATCTGGAAACCGCCGCCCGCACCATGGAAAATCCGATGGTGCGTCAGCTTGTGTTCGCGTTCCTGAGCGAGCGTCTGCAGACGGAAGAGCGCGCGGTCGGCTGATACGAGCGCCGACGATCGACGGATCGCCTTCCTGCGGCTATCCATCGAAAAGGTGATCATCTTCCTCAGCCGTTCACACAGCGCAAGCTCCGGCACCCGGCAGAGCTTTGGGGTGCAAACAGGTCGCCTGCGTGGCGCTTCTGCGGATTAGTTGCGCGCGGTCGCGGTTTCGAGTGTGAGGGCGCCCGTTGCCGCGAGCAGGGCGTAAGCGGCGATGACAACGTCAGCATTGGCGCGTGCGCGCCCGATGAGCGCGTTGCGCGCTTCTTCCTCAGCGTCGAGCACGTCGAGCGTGGAGCGAAGCCCCAAGCCGCGCTCCCGTTCCGCGCCCTCGACAGCGATGGCGGAGGCCTCGACTTGTTCATTCGCCGCTGTGAGCACTGCGCGGCTGGCCGTGAGATTGCCCCAGGACGCGGTGACATCGGCGACGATCTCTCGCCGTTGCGCTTCCGTGCGGGCTTCCGCGCGCCCCACATTGAGCCGGCTCTGGCGCGTGCGTGAGCGTGCATAGCCGCCCTCGAACAGCGGCATGGTGAATTGCGCGACCGCGCTTGAGCTTTCGCGATGCGGTTCGGTGGTGCTGAAGTCGCGGTTCTCGTCGGCGCGCCCCACAAGCGAAATCTGCGGCAACAGCGCCGAGCGCGCGATCGTGACCTGCGCCCGCGCCGCGGCTTCCTGGGATTGCGCTTGCGCCAGATCGGGATGGCGCGTGTCGGCTTGATGCACGGCTTCTTCCAACGTGGGCGGCGTGAGCGGCAGCGCCGCGACCGGCGTCAACGCCTGCGGCGGACGGCCAATGATGGCGATGTAGCGCGCCTGCGAAGCCTCAAGCTCAGCGCGCGACCGCGCCAGCGCCGCCCGCGCGCCGGCCAGGCGTGTCTGCGCCTGCGCCACATCCGTGCGGCTGACTTCGCCAACGTCAAGCCGCCGCCGCGTGCCTGCAAGCAAGCGCCCCAGGCTTTCCACATGCTCTTCGCGCAGCCGCACGATCTCCTGATCGCGCAGTACGCCCACATAAGCGTTCACCGTCGCCAGCAGCACGTCCTGCTCACGCGAACGCAAGCTTTCGCGTGCGCCCGTGATCGTCGCGTCCGCGAGCCGTGCTTGGCCGCTGCGGCGAAAACCGGTGAAGAGTTGCTGCGTGACTTGCGCGCTCGTTGTTGTCGGCTCCAGATCGGCTTGCGTCGTCTGAGGCCCGAAGATGGTCTCGGTCTCGCTATCGACGCTCTGCATCCCGGCGCTGCCGCTGACGCCGACAGAGGGGAGATAGGCCGCCATCGCTTGCGTACGGTCCTCGCGCGCCGCCCGCAGCGCCAAGCGCGCTTCTTCCAGATTCGGATTGTTGGCGTGCGCCGCGACCAGCGCGTCTTCCAATGTCTCGGCAAACCCCGCCCTTGGCGCGAGGAGCACCGGCGCGAGCGCCAGCAAGGCGAATAGCGGTTTCATGGGTCATTCCTCCCGCAGCGAGCGCCACAGAGTCTGGTTGAGCGGCTCAAGCAGATATTGCAGCGCCGTCCGTTTGCGCGTGGGGATCACGACTTGCGCCGAAAGCCCGGCGCGCAAGCGATGCTCGTCACCGGCGGCCTGCGTCAGGCGCCGGAGTTCTTCCGGCGGCACCGCGACTTGGGTGAGGAAATAGCCCTGACCGGTGCGCTCATCGACGAAGCGATCAGCCGACACTTGGCGCACTTCGCCATAGACGATCGGCAGATTGCGTCCGCCGAACGCGGTGACGCGGACTTCGGTGCGTTGGCCGACCTGCAGATTGTCCGCCGATTCCGGCGCCACGCGGGCTTCGACGATGAGATCCTGGCCTTCCGGCACGATATCCATAAGTCGCTCGCCCGCGCCCACAACGCCGCCCACGGTGTGTACCTGCAGGCCAACGACGACGCCATCGACAGGCGCGCGCAGGCGCGTCAGCTCAAGCCGCTCGCGCGCGCCGGCCAGCTGCGGCGCCAGCTCTGCCAGCCGTGCATCGACCTGCCGCAAATCTTCGTAACGCTCTTGCTGCGTTGAAGCGATCAGTGAGGTGAGTTCGGAACGGCGGCCCTGCAGTTCCGCCAAATTGCGCTCCAGCGCGCGCACCCGCGTCATCGGCACGAGCTGTTCATTCGCCAACTCGCGCATCCCGGAAAGCTCTTCGTTGAGGAGACTTTCTTGGCGACTGATGGCGTTGATCTCGCCGCGATAGCCGGCGATGCGCGCATCGAACGCACTCCAGGCGCCGTTGCGGGCCTCGCGGCGATGGCGCTCGAACGCCGCGTCCGCGACGGCGCGGTCTTCCGGGGTGAGCGAGGCCCACTCCGCCGGCGGCTCGATGGCGCCTGCGCCGCGCCGTTCCGCCGTCAGGCGCGCGCGCTGCATTTGCAGATCAACGACCTGGGAGAGTAGGGCTTGCTGCTGCGCCACCAGTTCGGGCGAACCCAACTCGATCAGCACTTGGCCGCGCCGCACATGGTCGCCTTCTTCGACAGTGATCGCCGAGACGATGCCGCCATCGCGGTGCTGCACCGTCTGCCGGTTACCCGCCACGACGATGACGCCCGGCGCCACCACCGCCGCGTCCAATGGTGCAAACGCCGCCCAGCCGCCGAAACCGACGAAAAACACCAGCAGCGCGATGACGCCCGCGCGGATTTCGCCACGGCCGGAATCGTCATTGCCTTCGATATCGGAGCCGTGTTCGGACGCGCGGGCGAGGACATCGACGCTCATGTGCGGGAGCCTTCGTTCGGCACAGCGACCGGGCGCGGCCCCGCAGCACCGCTCAAACGCGCCAGCATCGCGTCACGCGGGCCGTACGCTTCGATCCGCCCGTGGTTGACGATCATCAGTTTGTTGGCGAGCTTGAGAAAGCCGATGCGATGCGCCACGACGATGCTGCACACGCCTCGCGCGCTCGCATCTTTGATCGCGTTCAACAGCGCCGCTTCGCCCTCGCTGTCCAAGTGCGCGTTGGGTTCGTCGAGCGCCAGCAGAACGGGATCGCCATAGAGCGCCCGCGCCAGCGCCACGCGCTGTGCTTGCCCGGCGGAGAGTCCGCGGCCGCTGGCGCCAATCTCGGTGTCGTAGCCGCGCGGCAGCGCCAGGATCATCTCGTGTGCGCCCGCGGCCTTGGCGGCAGCGACGATCGATGCGTCTGCATCTTCACCGGCCGCGCTATCGAAGCGCGAAATGTTTTGGCCGATCGTGCCGGCGAAGAGCGCCACTTCCTGCGGCAGGTATCCGACATGGCGCCCGAGCCGTTCGGAATCCCAGTCGGTCATCTTTGCCCCATCGAGCCGCACCGCACCTGCTTCGGGCGTCGCGGCGCCGGAGATCGCACGCAGCAATGTCGTCTTGCCGGCGCCGCTCGCGCCCACGACGCCGATGACGTCGCCCGGCTCAGCCTTGAAGCTCACATTGGTCAGCAGGAAGCGCTCGCCACCCGGCGAGCGCACTGTGACGCCCTCAACGCTTAGCGCGCCTTGTGGGTTGGGCAGGCTGGTGAAATCGCGCTGCGCTTCCTGCGTACGCAACACGCGCTCTAAAATGCCATAGGCTTGCCGGCCCTGTTCGAACTGGCGCCAGGCCCCGACGACCAGCTCCAGTGGCGCAAACGCACGCGCGCACAGGATCGAGGCGGCAATAATGCCGCCCGCGGAAATGTCCTGACGCAGCGCCAGGAACGCGCCGAGGCCCAAGGCTGCCGATTGCAGGATAAGCCGCGCGAACCGCGTCGATGCTGAATAGAACGCGTTGCTCTGCCCGGCATTGCTCAGCGAGTCATTCAGCGCGGCGCGCGCCTTCATCTGGCGTTCGACCAAGCGTCCCTGCATGCCGAGCGCGCGGGCGGTGTCGCCTTGGATCATGTCGCCGCTCTGCAGGCTGTACATCGCGCCGGCGGCTTCTTCATTGGCCTTTAGCGCATCGTGCATAGCGCGCTGGTTGATAAGTGCGAGCCCAACGAGCATCGCGCCGCCGAGGAGGGCGAGCGTGCCAATCCAAGGATGGATCAGGAAGCACACCGCCACATAGATCGGCGCCCAGGGCGCATCGACAGCCGCCAGCGCCGGCGGTCCGCTCAGCGCCGCGCGCAGCGCATCGAACTCTCGAAGGATGTGCGCTTGGCCCGCCGCCTGACGCCCCTCGCGCTGCAGCGCCGCGCGCAGCACCTGCGGCGCCAGCAACCGATCCAGCCGCCGCGACATCGCCAGCAATAGACGCTGGCGCGTTCCATCAAGGAACGCCAACACCGCCAAGGTCGCGAACAGCACCAACGAGAGATAGACCAGTGTCAGCACCCCGCCCGAGGCCAGCACGCGGTCGTAGACCTGGAGCATGTAGATCGAAGGAGCGAGATAGAGCAGGTTCAGACATGCGCTGAACAGGATCACGAAGCCGATGTGACGCCGGCACGCGTCGAGCGCCGCCTGCAGTGTGCTGGATGTGTCGAGCTTGGCCGCTGCGGCCATGATGTGCTTCCGGCGTGACGCTCCCCTGCGAGCGCCCCGCTTCTATAGACCATCGATCACCCCGCGCCAGCAGCTACGGCGCCCGAGGCCGAGGCGCCGTGCCGCGGAGGTTGGCAAAGCGCCATATGGCGGTGTTAGAGAACGGGGCATGGTGCCGTTTTCCGATCTTCGCACGTGGATGTTCGACGCCGCTTTACCCTTTTGGGGCGAGAACGGCGTCGATGGCATCGGTGGCGGTTTCTACGAGGAACTTGGGCCCAATGGCCTGCCTACGGCGTGCGCGTTCAAGCGCGTGCGCATGATCTGCCGCCAGACCTACGTATTCGCACACGGAGCGCTGCTCGGATGGAAGCAGGGCGCTGCGCTTTCTGAACTTGGGCGCCAATATCTGGTTGAGCATGCGCGGCTGGGCGATGGCGCGTGGGCGCGCACCCTGACACGCAACGGCGCCGTGAAGGACGCGACGGTCGATCTCTATGACCTCTCGTTCGTGATTTTCGCCATGGCCTGGCACTATCGGCTCACCGGCGATGCTGCCGCGCGCGGCCACGCCGTCGAAACACTGAACTTCATCCGCACCCGCATGCGCGCCCCAAACGGCGGTTTCTGGCCGCGCCTGCCGGCCGAAGGCGTGCTCGCGCAAAACCCGCATATGCATTTGACGGAAGCCTGCCTCGTGGCATTCGAAGCGACGGGCGATGAAGTTTTCCTCGATACGGCGCGCGAAGTTGTGGAACTGTTCTCGAAGCGCTTCTTCAACGGCCGCACTTTGGGCGAGCGCTTCGAGCCGAATTGGGCGCGCGTCCCCGGCGGCGTCGAACCAGGGCATCATTTCGAATGGGCCTGGATCTTGGCCAGCTACCAGCGGCTCACCGGCGAGGATGTCGCTGGTCGCGCCGCGCGTTCCGCCAAGTTCGCCGAACGCCACGGCGTGGATGCGTCACGCGCTGTCTATGACACCGTCAGCGAAGAGGGCGGTGTGCTCAAAGGCTCGTCGCGCGTCTGGACCAACACCGAGCGCATCAAAGCGGCGCTCGGTCTGTTCGAACTCGACGGCCGCGATCCACGCCCGGCGCTCGCAAGTTCGAGCCAACTCATCTTCACGCGCTATTTCGGCGACAACATTCCAGGCCTTTGGACAGATCAGTTCGACGCTTCCGGCAAGCCGCTCTCAACTGCCACACCGGCGTCATGCGTCTATCATTTGTTTTTGGCATTCTCAGAAATGCTTCGGTTGGAGAGCCGTATCGCGGCGCTGCCTTAGTGTCCGCCGATCGCGCAGTTCGAGAAGGGTTTCGATGCGCGGACACGCCGAATCTTTGTTCGGGGGTTCAGCCATACCAAGCCGTGCGACCCCTTTGGAGAATTCAACCGAGCGCTTGATGTTGTTGCTGTTGGGAAGAGTGAGGAACACTTCTTCCGTAGTGAGTGCGCAAAATTGTCGGCAGTGGCCAGTCGAAAAGCACTCTAATCCGCTGCTCCTTGCGGCTTCTCCGCTGGATGTTCACTGCTGACGTCACTTTGCGCTGATCTGGGCTTTGGCCGGGGATTAGTGCCCTGTTGGCGCATTTTCTGCTCGACTAGTTTGAGAACAAGAGCGCTAGTGCGGGTCCCAGCGCGCCCTTTCGGCAGCGAGACATGCCCCGTTTTGAACGGGGCTTAGGGCAGTAGGGCCGAGGCTTGGCAATGTTGCCGGTCGGCCGGGAGCTGCCTTATGTCAAGTGAGTTGGACGTCGAAAATGCGCGACAGATTCAAACTGCCCCACGGAATGCTTTCTCGACGCCAGGTCAGCGAAGTCGTTCGCACCGGCATATGGAATCGGATGCGCGCGAACAGCTCAGAATCCTGAGTCTCCTTCGTGAGACGATCATGTTGCACCATGAGGCGTTGGACGACCCAGAGGTCATGGTTGTTCTCGCGGAAAGCGAAACAGATCTCATGCAAGCGCTCGATTGCATGCTCGACGCGGATATTTGCGATGATGCGCTCATCCAAGGCTTGAAAGCCGCGAAGGACACGATGGCCGCTCGGTTGCACCGCATCGAGGAGCGCAAAAAGTCGCGGCGCGCAATTATTGAACAAGCGCTCCTGTTGCTGGGATGCAATACGCTTCAACGGCCATCGGCTACGGTTAGTCTAGTTGAGCGGCCACCCAGTCTCGTTGTTGAAGAAGAAGCTCAGGTGCCAGCCCGATTCTTCGACTTGAAGCCCGTCTTAAACCGTAGGCGCGCCAAAGATGCGCTTGAGGCCGGAGAAGACATCGCCGGAGCGCGGCTCTCGTCTGGAACGATCACCATCGCGGTTCGGAGACGCTAGCATGGTTCTCCAAAGACCAATCCGACGCGCCGAGTTCAGCAATACGCAGCTCAAACTCATTCGCCGAAGTGTTGCGCGTCAGTGCACGCCGGCAGAATTCGATGAGTTCATGGCTGTTGCCGCCCTGTGCGGGCTAGATCCTTTGCGTCGCCAGATAGCGCCCTTGATCGTGGCGGCCGACGACTCAAAGCGTCGACGTCTGATCCCGTGGACTACGATTGACGGGCTGCGTGTGATCGCCGCTCGCAATGGGGATTACCGACCGATGGAGGGTGCACCGCTCATTGAATACGACCGGGCGCGTGTCGACGAGGCCGTCAATCCTCTAGGGATCGTTCGAGCTGAAGTACGCGCTTGGAAGGCACATGACGGAGCATGGCACGCTGTTGTGGGAGAAGCTTGGTGGGATGAGTTTGCGCCGGTGCGATGTTCAAGAGCGGCTCCATCCCTCAACGTCGAGATCGCTTCATCGACAGAAACGCATCTTGACTCCGCTTGGCGCAAGATGGGGCGAGTCATGATTTCCAAGTGTGCTGAGGCGCAGGCGCTGCGGCGCGGCTGGCCTGATTTGTTGTCGGGTTTATACGGCGAGGAAGAATTGAGCGCCACAAGGTTGGCGGAGCACACCGCGTCAGAATTGCTTCTAACCGCGCGCGACGAGCAACACAGAAAACGGATGGCGATGCGAACGCTTTGGTTTACAGCGGAACCTGGCGCTCCGTTTGAGCCTGTCCGCGCCTGTGATGTCGAAGCGTTTGTCACCGCGATCTACCTGCGCTCCGAGCGTGGGGCCAGCATCAGGCAGTTCGACGCGGACAACCGGTCGAGCCTCGCGACTTATTGGGAATGGATGCCCCAGGAGGCGTTTCGGTTGAAGATGTTAAGTGAGGCGCTTCAAGGCGCGCTCAATGGCGAACACGGCGCCGGAAGCGATGCTCGTCGGGCGCCTGTCGTGAACAATTGTGCACAAGATTCTGGGCACGACGCACAAGAATTGGGTGGGGGCGGCGACTATGAGTGATGAAAAGGGTCCCACTCGCGATCGCCATTGTCGGCGGCGACCGTCATCAACCTTGCGGCGCCTAATCCTGAGCGTGCAGAATGGACGTTGCTTCTCATGCGGTGCAGCTTTGGTCGATGTCGAATTCGATCACGTAATTCCGTTGGGTCTGGGAGGTGACAACTCGCCAGATAATTGGGCAGCGGTTTGCCCTCCATGCCACACCGCCAAGACCCGTTTGGACCTGAAGCGAATGGCCAAAGCCAAACGGCAACGGCGTTATCACGAGACTGGACGATCGCGGGCGAAGAGCAAATTCTCGCCGATCATTGGTGCTTGTGCTCGCGGCTTTGACAAGACCAAACGCAGGCACATGAACGGCGTCGTTACAAATCAGTGTTCGTGCTCACGTTGCCGACCCAAAAGCGGAGCTTAGGTCCGTGAATGGCAATACCGATCGGTAGGCCCGCTTGTTCAGCTTCACTGAGGTGGTATCGGGCCTTCGATAATTTCCTTCATGGCCATCCAGGCGACGAGAAGGAGCGCGTTGGAGAGTTCCGGCGACGCTATCCGGCATAAGCGACCAAGGCGTTCGCATTCTTCAGATACGTGCTCGAGAATCTGTTCGTAATCCATATGGAAGGCCTCCCTCCGGGCGGCGTTCACTCGGATTCGCGTTCGCTTGGAATCCATGACCTTTCGATGTGGGTTCGGAAGAATATCCTTCACCCGTATGGGTGAGGTGGCGCGCAAGCGCACAATGCTTCATGCAACGAAGCGCCACCAAATCGGCATGGTGAGGAGCGCAAACAGCAAAACGGCGCCGGCTCCGTCCGCCGCAATCTCAAGGGGCGTTCTCTGCCATTCGTGTTTCATATTGCTCCAATAGCCCGTATCGAGGCGACGCCCAACGCCGCTTTGATGGGGGCAGGTCGGTTGGCGGTGTCGATTTTCAGCTCAAGCCGGAAGCCCTGCGCCAGCGGTGTGGTGCAGCAGCGCTCCTGGAAGCTGACGCTTGTTCCGGGTCTAATCTGACGCCGCACCGACCTGCGTGTCGGGCTTAAAGTCACTGAAGGCCCAGCCAATTTGGCGCGCGATTTGCGCTGCTGTGGATCGAGGCTTTGCCGAGAGACGTTGTCGAAGGAGGGATTCAAGATCCGCAACAGGGGAAAGCGGCTCGGCCCACTTGAGCGAGGCGTGGCCAACCGGAATTGGCGGTTCGCGTTCCAAGGCTGGACGCCAGCCATATAGATCAAAGGCGCGGCGGCGCAGGAGCGCGGCTATATCGTGGTCGTGGTCCGTCAATTTAGCCAAAAAGGCCGGGGCAGCGCACAAATTTGCCGGCGCTGAAAAGCAATCGGGATCATTGCTGCGCGACCAGATGTGATTGAGCTGTACATCGCGCCAACTCGCCATGCCGGGATTGCACCAGTGAAACGCGTGCTGGGCGACTTCATTGTCGTCAAAGCCAACGGATCGCCCACCAACAATGCCTAGGCGGCGACGTCGTCTGAAATCTCTAACCGCTGGGAAAAGGGCCCCGCCGCCTGGGATCTGGGCGATCGTGTCCGGGTGCGTGAACAAGCTAAGCGAGGCGATGGCTTGGGCTGGCGTTCCATAAACTGAGCTTGCCAAGATGGCCGTGAGAGCTTTTCGCCCGTCGCAGTCGAGCGCGGTAAGCGTCGGGAAACCACCCCTCACGCGCGACGTCGCTTACAGTCTGATGTGGTCCCATGACACATAACGCTCGTGTCACAGCCATCCTCGCGCCCGCCAGTCAAGCAAAATGAGACTGACGGTCTGGTGACGCACAAATGTCTGTGCTCGCGCTGCCGTCGGGCCGAAGGGGGATAAGATGGATTGCTAGGCAGGGAAGGCGATCGCCGAGGCAAGGCGATACTGATCAGAGTTTGAAAGTCCCCATCGCGCGGTAACTATGAGCATTGCCAACGCCACTTTTTTTGCGATCGTTATGCGTACCTATCTCGCACGCCGTGAATAAGGAATACCCGGGGCTTCTGTTGGCACAGAATATCGTTTTGCCAAAAACCGAGCGCCTGAGTCATGGCGTCGATCTGATCATCGTGCTTCGCCTTGGGAAACGCCTGTATTTCGGCTTCTAGCTCTGGCAGAAAATCCGCTTGCGCGGGCAAAAACACTTCACCCCTCTCGATCAGAGCTGAGACTTGCCCCGCACGCGAGATTTTATCGCGAACAGGAACGATCCGCGGCACGCGCTTCGGCCGCTCGCGCAGAGGCAAAGTCACCCACACCTCTTGAGCTAGAAATCGTCCCGACGCCGCGTGCTCGATGAGTATGTGGTGAGGCTGATCGTTCGCGATGAGTTTGAGCGCGATTTGGCGAAGCTCCGGGAAAAGTATGCGCCGACGAAGCTGATCGACCAAATAGATTCCGCCCGGCGCTACAACCCATTTTTGCCAAACGGAGTAGTCCGCGTTGTCGTTGTCCTCCACCGCTGTATCCCAAGAATGCAAGATGCGCGTCCAGGTTCGTCGATCCGGAAGCGTGCGATAACGTCTGAACCATTCAAGGCGCAGCATTCCTCCGCCAGCGGGTATTGGCGCCTGCAGATATTGTGCGTTGAACCCCGCGGTGCCCAATTGCGCTCGCAGTTGGTCGTACTCGGCTTCGCTTTCGCGCTCTGGATGCAAGAGCTCGCCTGGATGTCGTCGCGCGACACCACTGCCGTAAAGAGGAATAGCCTCGATTTTCTGCGCGATCGCTGGCAGCTCCAAGGTAACCCAGAAGTCATTCACGGCATGCGCAGCGAGGTCACCCACGCTAAGCCGCTGCATAACCAAAATCATCGCGCCGGATTTTTTGTTGTTGAGCCGCGTCGAGAGAGTCTGATCGAACCATGTTCTAACTTTGGTTTCTTCGGCTGCTGAGTTCGCCATTTCCGCTTTCATAGGGTCATCGACAATGATGATCTCTGCGCCCCGGCCCGTGATCGAACCGCCGACGGAGACGGCAAGCCGCCCGCCGCCCGCGTGCGTAACAAACTCGGTCTCAGTGTCCTTCCGTGCCGCACGCGCCATGTGCGGAAATAGACGCAGGTACCAATCGCTCTCCACCACCTGACGGAATTGCCGTTGAAGCGTGACGGCGAGATCCAGCGAGTGAGAGACCACCATAATTCGACAAGAGGGCTTTTGCGCCAACACCCAGGCAGGGTAAGCGACTGAGACCACAATCGATTTGAGATGTCGCGGTGGCAAAAAGATGCCGAGCCGGTTGTTTACGCCAATGCGAACCAGCTCCAACGCGTGAGCCATGGCCTCGATATGCCAATTGGCAACATAGTCATCGGCGCCTGAGACGGTCTGAAAGACCTTTTCGATGAAGGCGACGAAGTCCTTGCGCAAAACCGCATCAAGCATTCTTGAGCCGCTGCGCCGTTGGTTTGACTTAGGGCGTCGCGCCATCAGTCTTTCCTTCCACGGAGCTTTGCGCGTGCAGTTGACGGCCCGCGCTGCGCGCGCGTCAAGTAACGCTGAATAATGGCTTCGTCGTCCTCCTCCAGGAGCGCCCCGTTGTGGTCCTCAGCGCTGGCCTCGGATGGGAGTAGGCGTAATACCAAGCCAACCACCTGCGCCATGGCGCGATGGTCGCCCGAGAGCGACTGCGCGCAGAGGCGTTTGACGAGCGCACGCTGTTTGGTAAGTCGCGACATTTGTCCAGCCTCTTGCACGGTGATCATTTCGCTCAGTTCTTCGGAAAGATCAGTGCGCAAATTGCGCGAGCCGCGTTGTCTTCCGGACGGATTTCCAGACAGGCCGGGCCTAAACCGATGCGCCGCAGGCGGGCGCCCGTATCCAACCTGCTCATCTGAACTGATCGACTTACGCTGATCGTTCTGTTTGCCTGATCCGTGCGCAGGCGGTTGGCGTTTGCTCATGGCGCAAGCTCCTCAGATCGCTGCGCAGCGACATTGGAAAAATTGAGTTGAGACCCGGCCAGCGTGGCGCTCTTGCCGGTCATGGTCTGCCAGCGTTGGACTGCTACATCGACAAAGTGGGGTTCGATCTCCACTGCGCATGCACGACGGCCAGTCTTCTCCGCCGCCAAAATTATTGTGCCAGAGCCGGCGAACGGATCGAGCACGACGTCGCCGGGGCGAGTCACGTCTAACAACGCATCTGCGACGAGCGCGGTCGGTTTTACAGTTGGGTGAGCGGCGAGTGCCGCGTCGCGACCTTTGCCGAAAGCATTTGCGCCCGGATAGGTCCAGACGTTTGTGCGATTTCGTCCGTGTTGTCCCAGCTTGATGTTGTTGGTGTGCGCGGCTTTGCCCTTCTTATAGAGAAAGATGAGCTCGTGTTGGCTGCGATAAAGCGAGCCCATACCCGCGTTGGTCTTGACCCAGACAATAAGCGCCTTTTGTTCAGTGAACGCCGCGGCGCCGGCCGCTGTCATTGATCCAAGTGAGCGCCAGTCTTGGCAGACAAAGTGCAACGATCCCTCAGCCGAGACATCGACGGTTCGCTGAAACGCGCGTGTTAGAAATTCCTGATACTGTTCGGCCGACATTTCGCCGGACGCCATCTTGAATTCGCGATGTTTGTGCGGGCTGTCGACTTGAACATGCCCAGCGACCGGCACATTGAACGGTGGATCCGTGAAGGACGCTCGCACAGATTCCGACCCCACCACCGCCTCAAGAGCGCCGTGCTGCAGCATGTCAGCGCAAGAGAGGCGGTGTGGTCCGAGCTCCCAAATATCACCCAACCTCGATACCGGCGCCGACCGTGGTATCGGCGCGGCGGGTTCTGCATCGAGAGAAAAGCCAGGCTCGATCGTCAATTGATCGATTTCGGCTGTTTCGAAGCCGGTGATGCTAAGATCGACGTCAAGCTCGCGGAGCTCGGCGATCTCGATCCGCAGCACTGCTTCGTCCCAACCAGCATTCTCGGCGATCTTGTTGTCGGCGAGCGCATAGAGGCGCAGCTGCTCCGCTGAAAGATGCGTGACCGGAATAACAGGGACGTGCGTAAAGCCGAGCCGCTTCAGCGCCTCCAGGCGGCCGTGGCCGGCGATCACCTGATTGTCAGCATCCACGAGGAGCGGCGTGACGATGCCAAACTCTTCGATAGCCCCCATCAATTGTCGAATTTGTTCCGCCGGGTGGCGACGCGCGTTGCGGCGCGCGAGCGTCAGCGCTCCGATCGACGTGTATTCAATTTGCGCCCGCAGCTGGTCGTTTGCGACCTTGTGGCTTTGCGCCACACTGTCTTCAGTTTGATCGATGTTTCGCTTGGTTCTCATCTGCACTGCTCCCGCGCTATCTTTCGGCGAGCCCAAGTCGTCACAGCCATCGCCGGGCGCGTTCCGAACGAAGGCAAAACCGCGATCGCGGACACGCCGTGCTCAGAACCAGGGTCACCAGATTGTCGAAAACGCTGAACGGCAACACGCCAGTTCAACTAACAGCTCGTTGAGAGAGCCCTCAGCTTATCTCATCCAAGCGATGAAAGCTGCCGCAGGTTTTTGCTGCGTGGCCGTCGGCCTAAATTGCGCGGTAGCAGCACGTGCGACGAGAAGCAAGTGGTATGTGTGTGATTCGAGTTTGAGTGAAGGCGTTGGCGACTCCGCTGGCGCGGGATGTCATTCGACTTGACTGTGTTCTGACAGGATGGCGGGGTTGTGCCATGCGTAAGCGCGCAAAGGCTGAGCGAGGTGTCATGCGCTGTCGACGGCAGGCCCAATAACCATCCGTCGTCCTGCTCAGCGCTGGCGTTGCTCGCGTCGCGCCACAAATCCTGCCGACAATCAAGTCCGATCGGTCGCTGCATTGGCAGCGAGAGCATGATTGATCGCAAAGATCCCTGCAGAATTCCCTGCAAGCAGGGAATCGGGTTTGGCCAACGCCCACCTTGAGTGGGCACACCGCAACGTTTGGCGCAAATGTCGGGATCAGCTTAGATCTGGGGACGTGCGTCGGCCGCGCGGGTCAGCGATGGATGAAGAAGGGCGTGCTGTGCTGCAGACCCTAAAAAAGGGGGGCGCGGCCGGTTTCGTGCGATCTTTGTCGTAACGGTCCAATGCCCAGCGCTTTTCGCTCAAACCCCCAAAATTTCTTAGCCGCCCGCCTTCGCAAACTCACGGATCGCGCCGGCGATCTTGGTTTGCGTTTGGCCGTCGAGATAGGGGTGCATCGGCAGCGCCAGCACGCGATGCGCGATGGCTTCGCTCACCTTGAGACCGCCCGCGCCGACAGGGAAGCTCTCATACGCCGTCTGCTTGTGCAGCGGTTTCGGGTAATACTGCGCCGTCGGAATGCCCGCCTCGCGCAGATGCGCGGCGAGACCATCGCGGTTGTCCGCCTCGATCACGTACTGCGCCCACGTCGAAACGCCGCCGTCGATCACGGCTGGCGTCGTGACCAGGCCTTCCAGCATTTGCGCATAACGATCCGCGACCTCGTTCCGCATCGTGATTTCTTCGGAGAAGATCGCGAGCTTCTCGATCAGGATCGCCGCGTGGATCGTGTCGAGGCGCGAGTTCATGCCGATGCGGGCGCAATTGTACTTGTCGTCGCCGCTGGCGCCATGAAACGCGATTGAGCGCATCAGCACGTTGTCGGCGTCGTCGTTCGTCAGCGTCGCGCCGCCATCGCCGTAACAACCAAGGGGCTTTGCCGGGAAGAACGAGGTGGTTTGCGCGTCGGCCCAATGCATCGGATGTTTGCCGCCGAGCGTGCAGCCGAAGCCTTGGGCGCTATCGGCAATGAGCTTCAGCCCCTCGCGCTTGCAAATCGCGCTAATCGCCGGATAGTCCGCCGGCTGGCCGAAGAGATCGACCGCGATCACCACCTTTGGCTTCAGCTTGCCTTCTTTCTTCACGCCCGCGATCGCCGCTTCGAGCGATTTCGGGTCCATGTTGTAAGTGTCGGGGAGTACATCGACGAACACCGGCGTCGCCTGCACCCACGGCACGATCTCGGCCGTCGCCGCGAACGTGAAGGACGGGCAGAACACAGCATCGCCTTCGCCCGCGCCCCACGCCCAGAGCGGCAACACCAGCGCGTCGGTGCCGTTTGCGTTGCCGATGCAATGCTTAGCTTGCGCGAATGCCGCGAGCTGGCCTTCGAGTTGCTTCACTTCCGGCCCGAAAATGTAAGCGCCCGAATGCACGACGCGCTTCACGGCGGCGTCAATTTTGTCGGCAATGCGTGCGCGCTGCGCTTGCAGGTCGATAAACGGGATCATGTGTCTCTCGCGTTCTGTAACTTACAACGTTTCCCGGACAAGCCGCGCATCGCGGGGCGCTGATCCGGGACCTAGCGTGTGATGTTTGAAAGCGCTCATGTCAGCGACGGCAGCCCAGATGCGGCATCCACCTCAAGCGCCAGCTCAAGCACCGCCAACGCTTCTTCGCCGTTGACCACCGGCCGCGGCGCGACGCCGAGCACGGCGTCGATAAACTGCGCGACATTGGCGCCAAGCGGATCGCTGCCAATCCGCGTTTCGGCAAACGCGGCGTTGAGCGGGAAGCGCGTTGTGTTTTCAAAGGTGCGAGCGAGGAAGTCGATCTTCACTTCGCCCGACGGATAGACCGCATGCATGTAGCGGTGGCGGCCTTCCTCGATGCGGCTCGAAACGAATTTCGCTTCGGCGCCGCCGAACGAAAGCGTCGCTTCGATCCGATCCGCCGTGCGGCCATGTTCGCTCTTCGCCGTCGCGCTCACGCGCTCGGGCTTCTGCTTCAAGAGCATCAGCGCCAGATCGAGATCGTGCACCATGAGATCGAGCGTGACGGAAACGTCAGCGCTACGGCCCGTCCACGGCCCCTCGCGCACGCTTTCGATGTGCGTGGGCTTCTCCGGCGCCGTCAGCAGCCCCATCGCTTCGAACACCAGGCGCTCCTGGTGTCCGCAACCGACGATCAGCTTCTTCTCGCGCGCCAGCCGCACAATCTCCGCGCCGCGCTCAACATCCGTGGCGATCGGTTTTTCGATCAGCAAATGCTTGCCGGCCTTCAGCGCAGCCAAGGCTGCATCGCCGTGAAACGACGGCGGGGAGGCGATCGTTACGATATCGCAGGCCGCGAACAACGCATCGCGCGTCGCAAAGCTCTCGGCGCCGTGCGTATCCGCCAGCTGCTGCGCGCGCTCATCGTCGGGATCGTACACGCCCACGAACTGCACGCGCGCGTCTTCGGCATATTTGCGCGCATGGATGCGCCCGAAGGCGCCCGCGCCAAGCACGCCTGCGCGAAGCTTGGTCACTCGACTTCTCCGCTTCCCGGCCGAATGCCCCGCGAAAGCGGGGCTGAGAGCCGGGACCTAGGGGCAAACGCCGCGTCCTCAGCCCCTGGGTCCCGGCTCGCACCCCGGCTCAAGGCCGGGGCTGCGTCCGGGAAGCGGAGAGAAGCGTACGTCATCATTCGACGGTGACAGACTTCGCGAGGTTGCGCGGCTGATCGACGTCCGTGCCTTTGTGCACGGCAGTGAAATACGCCAGTAACTGGATCGGCACCGAGTAGACCAGTGGCGCAATGAACGGATCGCAGGCCGGGATCATGATGATGTGCCTGGCGATATCCGCGCACGCCACCGCACCCGCCGCATCCGTGATTACGATCAGCTTGCCGCCGCGCGCGTTCACTTCCTGCATGTTCGAGAGCGTCTTTTCGAACAGCGCATCGTGCGGCGCGACCACCACAACCGGCGTGTGCTCATCAATGAGCGCGATCGGCCCGTGCTTCAGTTCGCCTGCAGCATAGCCTTCAGCGTGGATGTAGGAGATTTCCTTCAGCTTCAGCGCGCCTTCGAGGGCGATCGGGTAGTGCACACCGCGGCCGAGATAGAGCACGTCGCGCGCCTGCGCGAGTTCGAGCGCAATCTTCTCGATCTCCGGCTCGCACGCCAACGCATCCGCCACCAAACGTGGCGTTTCCATCAGCGCATGAACAAGGCGGCCTTCTTCTTGGCCGGACAGCGTCCCGCGCGCGCGGCCCACCGCTATCGCCAACGCCGCCAGCGCCGAGAGCTGTGCCGTGAACGCCTTCGTCGAGGCAACGCCGATTTCTGGACCAGCCAAAGTTGGCAACCGTGCATCGGCTTCACGCCAGATCGTCGATTCCGGCACGTTGACGACCGCCAGCGTCTTCAACCCGTTCTCTTTGCAGTAGCGCAGCGCCGCCAGTGTATCGGCGGTTTCGCCGGACTGCGACACGAACACGGAGAACGCCTTCTTGCCGAACGCCGGTTTCCGGTAGCGGAACTCGGAGGCGATGTCGGTTTCAACAGCGATGCCGGAGATTTGCTCCAGCCAATATTCCGCGACGCGACCGGCATAGTGCGCGGTGCCGCAGCCGATGACGATCGCGCTGTCAGCCGAAAGATCGACGCCGTCCAGATCCGGCATCTCCACGCGCTCATCGTACGCATTCACGTAGCGCGTGATCGTGCGGCCGATGGTTTCCGGCTGCTCGTAGATTTCCTTCTGCATGAAGTGACGGTGGTTGCCCTTTTCGGCCGCCGCCGCGCCACCGGCGAACACATGCACCTGGCGTTCCGCCAGCATGCCCTGCGCGTCCAGGACCTTCACCTTCGTGCGCGAGAGCACGGCGATGTCGCCTTCCTCAAGGAACATCACGCGTTGTGTGAACGGGGAGAGCGCGATCGCGTCCGAACCCAGGAAGTTCTCGCCGTCGCCCAAGCCGACCGCCAGCGGGCTGCCTTTGCGCGCGCCCACCAGAATGTCGTTGTCGCCGGCAAACAGCACCGCGATGCCGAACGCGCCTTCGAGGCGGCGCACGGCGCTGATCGCCGCTTGCTCGGGTTTTTGGCCCTTATCCAGGTAATCGGTGATCAGGTGGGCGATGACTTCGCTGTCGGTTTCCGACGCGAACTTGTGCCCGGCGGCTTGCAGCTCTTCGCGCAGCGCGCGGAAGTTCTCGATGATGCCGTTGTGGACGATGGCGACCTTGTCGGTCGCGTGCGGGTGCGCGTTGCCGGTGGTCGGCGCGCCGTGGGTGGCCCAGCGCGTGTGGCCGATGCCGCTGACGCCGGCGAGCGGCGCCTTTTCAAGTTCGGCTGCCAGGTTTGCAAGTTTGCCTGCGGCGCGGCGGCGCGTGATCGCGCCGTTTTCCAGCGTCGCGACGCCCGCGGAATCGTAGCCCCGGTATTCCAGAAGCTTCAAAGCCTGGACTAGCCGGGGCGCTGCAGGCGCGCTGCCTAGAATTCCAATGATGCCGCACATCGAGATGCGTCCTTCGTATTAACCATCGTCATTCCGGACGCGCGTAGCGCGATCCGGAACCCAGGAGCAAATGACGCGCCTTATGACCCCCTGGGTCCCTGGTTCTCGCTTCGCGAGCCCCGGGATGACGGAGGATGGCGCTTTCAGATTTGTCCCAAGGTTCTATTGGGGCGCCGCATGTTGAATTGCACCTCAATTAGTCTTTCAACATGCGACGGTGTTTCGTGGTGCGCGCAGCTGGCGTGTGCAACGATTTTTGCTTAAGCGCTCACCGCTGATAGAATTACCCGACTTTGGGTCTGACCTGAAGCCGGTTGGAGCATTCCAGACCATGAGCAGAGCCTATTTCGGCACAGATGGCATCCGCGGAACGGCGAACAAGTTTCCGATGACCCCGGAAGTCGCCATGCGCGTCGGCTTGGCGGCCGGCAAACGCTTCCGTTCCGCCGACGATCGCCGCCACCTGGTGGTGATCGGCAAGGACACGCGTCTTTCGGGCTACATGCTTGAGCCGGCGTTAACCGCGGGCTTCACCGCCGCCGGCATGGACGTGGTTCTGTTTGGCCCGCTGCCGACTCCAGCCGTCGCCATGATGACGCGCTCGTTGCGCGCCGATCTGGGCGTCATGCTTTCCGCCTCGCACAACAAATTCGCCGACAACGGCATCAAGCTTTTTGGTCCGGATGGCTACAAGCTCTCCGACGCTGCCGAGATTGAGATCGAGCAGCTGATGGACGCGCCGCTCGACACCCACCTCTCGGCGCCCGACAAGCTCGGCCGCGCCCGCCGCATCGACGACGCGCAGGCCCGCTACGTCGAGATCGTGAAGGCGACATTTCCGAAGCGCCTTTCGCTGAAGGGCCTCCGCATCGTCATCGACGCCGCCAATGGCGCTGCTTACCAAGTTGCGCCGGTAGCACTCTACGAACTGGGCGCTGAAGTGATCAAGATCGGCGTCGAGCCGAATGGCTTCAACATCAACGAGGAAGTCGGCTCGACCGATACCCTAGCCCTTAAGGAAGCCGTCCTCAAATATCGCGCCGATATCGGCATCGCGCTGGATGGCGACGCTGACCGGGTCGTCATCGTCGACGAGAAGGGCCAAGTGATCGATGGGGACCAGCTCATGGCGCTTATTGCCAAGAACTGGAAGGAGCAGGGCACACTCACCAAGGGCGGCATCGTCGCCACCGTGATGAGCAATCTCGGCCTAGAGCGTTTTCTGAAGGGCCTCTCGCTGAAGCTTGAGCGCACGAACGTCGGTGATCGCTACGTCGTCGAGCAGATGCGCG
>JADLHI010000065.1 GCA_020848895.1 Hyphomonadaceae bacterium | reverse complement strand
GCGGCATTTGCTTTGCCGGTTTGTCGCTGACCCCGGTGATGAGCGCAGAAAGAGCGTGCGCCGGCGGCTCGCCGGCGCCGCCGATCTGCATGTAGCGGACGAAAGCGTCTTCCAACGTCGCCGCGTTCTGGCTTTGCCGCAATGCGTCGGGCGCGCCTTCGGCGATGACCCGGCCCGCATGCATGAAGGCGACGCGGTCGCACCGTTCGGCTTCGCTCATGAAATGCGTCGAGATAAAGATCGTGACTTCTTTGTCGCGGGCGAGCCTCTCTATTTCTTGCCAGAACGCCTCGCGCGCGGCCGGATCGACACCGGAGGTCGGCTCGTCGAGGATAAGCACTTCCGGCTCGTGCAAAATCGCGATCGCGAGCGACAGACGTTGGCGCACGCCGAGCGGCAATGCGCCTGCAATGGCGCTTGCATGGGGGTTGAGACCGAATTGCTCCTTGAGCGCGGCAATGCGCAGTGCGCCCTTATCGTCTTCCAGGCCGAAGAGCTTGGCGTGAAGATCGAGGTTCTGCTGCACGGTCAATTCGCCGTAGAGCGAAAAGCCCTGCGACATGTAGCCAACGCGCCGGCGTGTTGCCAGATCGCGTGCATCGACGGGGCGCCCGAGCATCCGGGCTTCGCCTTCGCTCGCGGGCAAAAGCCCGGTCAGCATCTTCATCGTCGTGGTCTTGCCGCACCCGTTCGAGCCCAAGAAACCGTAGATTTCGCCGCGACGAACGCTGAACTCCACTTGGTCTACAGCCACGAACGCGCCAAAGCGGCGCGTGAGCCCGTGCGCCTCCACAGCGATGGGCGCGTCGGCAGCGGGCGCGTTGCGTGCAATGCGAGCGGCAAGCTCAGCGCCGGTCAAACGCATGAACAGCGCTTCCATCGAGACCGCGCCATGTTCGGCTTTGAGCGCCATGGGCGCGCCATCGGCGATGATGGCGCCCGCCTGCATCAAGACCACACGGCCGAAACGTTCTGCTTCATCGAGATAGGAGGTGGCGACAATCAGCGCCATCGCCGGACGCGCGGCGCGAATGGCGCTGACAAGATCCCAGAATTGACGGCGTGACAGCGGGTCAACGCCCGTGGTCGGTTCGTCCAAGATGAGAATGTCGGGGTCATGCACCAGCGCGCAACAGAGCCCGAGCTTCTGCTTCATGCCGCCGGAGAGTTTTCCCGCTGCGCGCGCCGCAAACGGCGCAAGCCCCAAGGCGTCCATCAGCGCTTCGACGCGCGCGCTGGGCGCACCGCCAAACAGGGCTGCGAAATAGTCGATGTTCTCGCGGACGCTGAGCGAAGCGTAGAGATTGCGGCCAAGCCCTTGCGGCATGAAGGCAATGCGCGGCTGCACGGCGGCGCGCGCGCGTTCTTGCGAGAGGTCGCGCCCGAGCGTTTCCACCGCGCCGTGTTGGATGCGTTTGGCGCCGGCGATCAAAGCGAGCAAGGTCGACTTGCCGACCCCGTCTGGACCGATAACGACCAGCGCCTCGCCGGCGGCGACTGCAAGGCTGACATCATCGAGAGCAGGAGTGTTTCCGTAGGCGTGACGAACGCCGGTGAGCCGCGCGGCCCATGGCGGCGCCTCGCTCATGGTCGCGGCGCATCCCGAAGGCGGCGCGTCAACTCGGATTCGAGTCGCGCTGGCCATTGCGCGTTCGGGCGCATTTGAATGTAGGCCACGCCGGTGACGCCGACATTGAGCCGTTCAGTGCGGCTCAGCGCTAGCGCTTCGGGGATGCGTACGCGCACGCGGTACATGAGATTGTCGCGCTCGCCGCGTGTCTCCACTTGGCGCGGCGTGAATTGGGCTTCGGGCGAAATAAACGAGACCCGCGCCGGCAAGGGCGCGCTCGCGTCGGCGTCGAGGACGATCCGGGCAGGGGCGCCCATGGCGATCGCGCCGGCTTCGCGCGTGGGCAAAAACACGGTCATGTAGATGTCGGAGGTGTCAAGCAAGGTAGCGATCGGACCGCCCGCATTGATGAGTTCGCCCGGTTCGGCCAAGCGATAGAGGATGCGCCCCGGGCGCGGGGCAACCAATGTCGCCTCGCCGATTTGCTCGTTGATCCGATCGGCCTCGGCCTCTGCGGCGGCGATATCGGCGTCGGCGGCTGAGCGCGCGCTTTGCGCGGCGCGCAATCCAGCCGCCGCGGTTTGTTGTGAGGCGCGCCGCTGATCCAAGAATTGTTCGGGGGCAAAGCCGCGGTGATGCAACGTCTCGGCGCGGCCGAACTCAAGCGTGGCAAGCCTAAGCGCGCTGCCTTGCTGGGCGATTGACGCCTCGCTCATGGCGCGCTGTTGGCGCGCCCGCTGAATGCGCGCCTCCGCGGCGCGTAGAGCGGCCTCAAGTTCGCGCGTGTCGAGACGCGCGATCACTTCGCCCGCGGCCACCGCGTCGCCTTCCTGCACCGCGATTTCGAGCAGGCGTCCCGGATAGCGGGCGATGATATCGATCTGGCGCGCTTCGAGCCGGCCGTTCGCCTTAGCAAAGCCCGGGGGCGGATCTGACGGCGAGGCTAGCCATACGTACGAGCCGAGCGTCGCGCCGATGAGGACAATGAACGCCCCGATCGCCGCCGGCCAGCGCTGGGCGGGACGCAGCGGCGTCTTTGCCAGTAGGGCGTCAAGCTGGCGCTTGATGGTCTCAAAGATCGCGATTGCCGCCTCCCCAGTTCGAGCGCGCATCTATGACGCGGAGGCGACATTACCTGGCGGCGTTACGCGTCCGCCGAGGAAGCGAGGCAGAAAACCCGGCGTGCGCGCCGCGTAGGCGCGCCACTGATCGCCGAACTGCGCTTCCGCTTCGCGCTCCTCGCTCTTGGCCAGCCGTAGGTACATGAACACCAGCACTGGAAACATGAGCGCGGTCAAGATTGTCGGCCATTGCACCAGAAACCCGATCATCACCAGGATGAAGGCGAGATATTGCGGGTGCCGGATCGCCTTGTAGGGGCCCTCGACGGCGAGGGCGCCGGCGGCTTGCGCCCGATGCAGTACGGTCCAGGATTCCACCAGAAGCCAGAGCCCCGCGACAATGAGGCCGTCGCTCAGCCAGTGGATCGGGGTGAAGTGCGGATCGCCGCGCCAGCCCAAGAGTGTAGGCCAGAAGTGCCCAGCATTGTGCGTCAAGATGTCGGCGCCTGGCGCAAAGCTCTGCAGCCAAGGCGCAAGCAAATAGAGCGTCAGCGGAAAGCCGTACATCTCGGTGAAGAGCGCGACGATGAAGGCGGAAAAGGCGCCAAGGCTGCGCCAATCGCGCG
>JADLHI010000064.1 GCA_020848895.1 Hyphomonadaceae bacterium | reverse complement strand
GAAACTCACGCTCGTCGTTGGCTGAAGGATCACGGGTCGAAGAGGCCCGCCGGCCCGGATGCTAGCGCAAAAACAATCGCGGGAACGCGGAGACGCAAGCGTCTCACCTTTTCCCACGACCCCACGCGAACGTCTCCGCGTTCCCGCCCTCCAGCTAGCGCACCCGCAGCGGATCGACCGCGTGCGGTCCTAGAACCGTAGCTCAGCGCGTTGGCCATTGCGCTCGACCGCGATCACCCAAGTCGTCGCCTGCGCCATGGCCCGATCGAGCTGTGCGGCGTCGCGAATGTTCTGGCCGTTCACCTGATCGATAATGTCGCCTGGCCGGAACCCGATACGCGCCGCCACACCGCGATTGTCGAGCGCTTGGATGAACACACCGTCCGCGAACGGATCGAGCCCTGCGGCTTCGGCCGTCGCCGGCGTCAGCGTCACGACGCGCGCGCCAGAAAGCGGATGGCGCCCGGAAAGCTCGCGCGGATCCGGTGCGCCGCCAGGAGGCGCCTCGGCATTCGCCGTCAAAGTCATCTGACGCCCACCGCGCAGCACCACCAGCGGCACGCGCGCGCCAGGGCGCTGCGTGGCGAACTGATAGCGCACGCCGCCTTCGTCGCGCACTTCGCTGCCGGCCACAGAAAGGATCACATCGCCGCTGCGCAACCCGGCGCGCTCACCGGCGGAGCGCGGATAAAGCTCGGAAACGATGACCCCCTCAGGCCGCGGAAGCCCCAGCGTACGCGCTTGCTCCTGCGTCACCGCGGCAAGGCGAGCGCCCAGCCACGGGCGCACAACGGTGCGGCCGCCTGAAACCGCCGATTCCACCACGCGCCGCACCATCTCCGATGGAATCGCAAATCCGATCCCGTTCGATGCGCCGCTCTCGGAGAAGATCGCGCTGTTGATCCCAACCAGCGAGCCGTTCATATCGACGAGCGCGCCGCCCGAATTGCCGCGATTGATCGCCGCGTCCGTCTGAATGAAGAACGCATAATCGGAAATGCCGACATCCGTGCGCGCAAGCGCGGAAATGATGCCGCTGGTGACCGTCTGCTCAAGGCCATACGGGTTGCCGATCGCCAGCACCAGATCGCCGACTTGCAGATCGTGCTGAGTGTCCGCGAACGGCAGCGTCGGCAAACGCTCGTTGCCGGCGCGAATGCGCAGCACGGCAAGATCGACGCGTTGATCGGCGAGCACCAGCTCGGCATCGAACTCGCGCCGATCCGCAAGCACGACCTTCAGCGATTGCGCGCCATCGATGACGTGATTGTTCGTCACGATAATCCCGTCCTCGCGGACGATGACGCCTGAACCCAGAGAGTTCTCAACGCGCGGCGCACTGAAGCGGCCGAAGAACGGATCGCGCGCCATCGAGCGCACAACGCGTTGCGCGTAAACGTTCACGACGGCCGGACCGGCGCGCGCCGCCACCGGCGCAAACGAAAGCTGCACTTCGCCACGGCTGTTCGGCGCCGCTCGAACGAGCGGGGTCGCTTGGGCGAGTTGCAAATAGGGATCGCCCTCGCGATGCTCCTGCGGGGCGTCTTCGCGTTGCGGCGCCAGCGGCGAGATCGGCGAAATCGCCAAAGCCCCGCCGGCGAAGCCCGCGATAAGCGCCGCGAACGGCGAAGCCTTCAACAGGGTTGCGCGCGTGATCTTCATACCTGCCTCGCCCAAATCAGCGGCCCCGGCTTCGCTCCGGGAATGGGCAAAAACGTGGCGTTCGCTGGATGGGAGAGTGTCGCGGCCGGCGAGCGGCGCCCCTAAACCCGCCGCTCGTCGATTTGAACGCTGACGGCGGCTAGAAGCGCCCGCCAGTGCTCCGCGTGGCGCATCTGGAAGACAGCCAGCGGAAAGCCGTGGCGCGCGACGTGTTCCGGCGCAATGGCGTCCCAACCGCGATGCTCGACGGTAACCCGGGTCTCATCGCCGACGGGTTCGAAGCGGACCTCCACATATGTCGTCTGATCGGCGGCGAACGTGCCTTGGCGCCAAGTGAACGCCAGCCGCTCGCCCGGCGCCCACGTGCTGATGCGGCCAATCTCAAACGATTTGCCGTTGGGGAGGTCCGTCACCAACCGCCCGCCTTCGCCCGGCTCGAACCGCAGCACCCCGTCACCGCGCGGCGTAATCTGGAAGAGGCCGCTGGGCCTCCACCACGCCGCGATCTCCTGCGTGAAGACGTCGAACGCCTCGCGGGGCGTCGCCTTCACACGCAGCGAGACAATGGCGGCGCTCACTTGCGCGTCTTCTCCACATGCGCCTTGAACGATGAAAGCTGCTCGCCCCACAGCCGCTCGGTGTCGGCGAGCCATTTCTTCAAGTCCGCCATCGCGCCGTCCTTCAGCGTGTAGATGCGGACGCGCGCGTCGAACGCGGGATGCGTCTCCTCGACGAGGCCGCTCTGCTTCAACTCGCGCAGATGCCGGCTCATTGCCGGCGCAGGCAAGCCCAGCGCCTCCGCCAGTTCGCCGGCGCGGCGCGGACGCTGACCCAGCAATTCCACCGCGCGCCGCCGATAGGGATCGGCGAGTGCGGCAAGCGTCTGATCGACGGTGCGCTTGGCGCTCACAGACGCGTCTGCGTCCGCACGCCGCCGCCCATGGCCTTATCCCACTCGGCGGGCGCCATCTCCTGGACGGTGACGCCGAACGTCCAGATGTGCCCTTCGCCATCGCGGGCGCGATAGGTGCGGTCGCCGTAGAATTGCGTGTCCGGCTCTTGCATGATCTCGGCGCCGGCTTTGCGCGCCCGCTCGCAATGCGCATCGATGTCGGCGCCGCGTTCGAGTTGCACATGCACTGTTTGCGTGTTCTTGCCGCCTACGGATTTCGGACTCTTGTGATCAGCGCTCCATTCATTGCCGATCATCACAACGCTTTCGCCGTACTTCATCTCGGAGTGGGCGATGTTGTCGTTTTCGTCGAGGATGACCATCAACGGCTCAAAACCGAACGCCTCTTCCAGCCAACGGAACGCCGCTTTGGGGTCGACGTAGCAAACCGCACTCGACAGCCCCTTGGGACGATAGAAATCGGACATGCGGCACTCCCTTCCTAGTGACGCAAATATTTCTATATTTCCGCAAATAATGAGTCAAATGAAATGGGCCGCCCTTGCGAGCGGCCCATGATCTCAATCCAACGTCCGATTAGTTCTCGGTGTACGCCGCTTCAGGGCGCGGGCCGCTGTCTTGGCCGAGCGCGCTCTCATCGCGATCGACAAGCTCGATGACCGCCAGCGGGGCGTTGTCGCCTTGGCGGAAGCCCGCCTTCAGCACGCGGGTGTAGCCGCCGGCGCGCGCCTTGTAGCGCGGCGCGAGCGTCTCGAAGAGCTTCTTGGTTTGGGTTTCGTCGCGCATGCGCGAGAGCACCAGACGGCGCGATCCCAGATCGCCCTTCTTGGCGAGCGTGACGAGACGCTCAAACACCGGGCGCAGCGCCTTGGCCTTCGGCAGCGTGGTCACGATTTGCTCGTGCTTGATCAGCGAGGCCGCCATGTTGGCGAACATCGCCTGGCGGTGGCTGGCGGTGCGGCCGAGCTTCTTGTGTCCTGAACCGTGACGCATTTTCGTATTCCTAAGGCAATTGGCAGTAGGCAATTGGCAGTGAGATTGAAGGCAGAAACTACTGCCTATTGCCCACTGCCTACTCCCTAAATTTGGTCTTCGTACTTCTTGGCGAGATCTTCGATGTTGTCGGGCGGCCAGTTCTCGACCGCCATACCCAGATGGAGACCCATCGAGGCGAGCACTTCCTTGATCTCGTTCAGCGACTTGCGGCCGAAGTTCGGGGTGCGAAGCATTTCGCCTTCCGACTTCTGGATCAGATCGCCGATGTAAACGATGTTGTCGTTCTTCAAGCAGTTTGCCGAACGAACGCTGAGTTCGAGTTCGTCGACCTTCTTGAGCAGAGCCGGGTTGAACGGGAGGTCCGGCTTGTCGCCGCCTTCCTTCTTCTGCTTCGGCTCTTCGAAGGTGATGAACACTTGCAACTGGTCCTGCAGGATGCGCGCGGCGTAGGCGATCGCATCTTCCGGACGCACCGCGCCGTTGGTTTCAACTTCGATGATCAGCTTGTCGTAGTCGAGAACCTGACCTTCGCGGGTGTTCTCGACGCGATAGGCGACGCGGCGGACCGGCGAATAGATCGAGTCGATGGCGATGAGGCCGATCGGCGCGTCGTCGGGACGATTTTGTTCGGCCGGGACGTAGCCCTTGCCGTTGTTGATCGTCAGTTCCATGCGCAGGTTGGCGCCGTCGTCCAATGTGCAGATCACGTGGTCGGGGTTCAGGATTTCCATGTCGGAAACCGTCTGAATGTCGCTGGCCTTCACTTCGCCCGGGCCGGTCTTCGTCAGCATCACGCGCTTGGGGCCTTCGCCGCGCATGCGGATGGCGACTTGCTTCAGGTTCAGCACGATATCGGTGACGTCTTCACGCACGCCCTGGATCGAGCTGAACTCGTGGACGACGCCGTCGATTTGCACCGACGTGATCGCCGCGCCTTGCAGCGACGAGAGCAGCACGCGACGCAGCGCGTTGCCGAGCGTCAGGCCAAAGCCCCGCTCCAGCGGTTCCGCGATCAAAGTGCCGCGCTTGGACGCGTCGTACGCGTGCTCAATGACGGGCTTCTTCGGGCGGATCAGTTCAAGCCAGTTCTTTTCGATCGACATTCATCGCTCTCAATCAAACGGCGCAGCGAAGGAGGCGCGCGCCAGTGCAGTATTCCGTTTAGACGCGGCGGCGCTTCGGGGGTCTGCAGCCATTATGTGGGATCGGCGTCACGTCGCGGATCGACGTCACGGTGAAGCCCACCGCTTGCAGAGCGCGGAGCGCGCTTTCGCGGCCCGAACCCGGCCCGGACACGTTCACTTCAAGCGTGCGCATGCCGTGTTCCATCGCCTTGCGGCCCGCATCTTCAGCCGCGACCTGCGCGGCGTACGGCGTCGACTTGCGCGAGCCCTTGAAGCCCATCGTGCCGGCGCTCGACCACGAGATCGTGTTGCCTTGCGCATCGGCGATCGTGATCATCGTGTTGTTGAACGATGCATTCACGTGCGCGACGCCAGTGACGATGTTCTTACGCTCACGCTTTTTAACGCGGGCAGCTTCCTTAGCCATTGCGGCGTATCCTTACTTCTTGGTCGCTTGTTTCTTGCCGGCGATCGCTTTCGCCGGGCCTTTGCGCGTGCGCGCGTTCGTGTGCGTGCGTTGACCGCGAACCGGCAGGCCGCGGCGATGGCGCAGGCCGCGATAGCAGCCGAGATCCATCAAGCGCTTGATATTCGTTGCAGTCTCACGACGAAGATCGCCTTCAACCGTGTAGTCGCGGTCAATAGTTTCGCGGATTTGGAGAACTTCAGCGTCGGTGAGTTCGCTCACGCGCCGCTCCGGCGTGATGCCGACCTTGGTGATGATTTCCTTCGCGTAAGCCTGGCCGATGCCATGGATGTACTGCAGCGCAATGACGACGCGCTTCTGGGTCGGGATGTTTACGCCGGCGATACGAGCCATGAGGCCAATGCTCCAAAACGCAATAGACGCGGATGCCACCCAGCCTCCTGGCCGGTGGACATCGCGCGTTGGGTGTTCGCGAAGCTGGCGGTTATAGCGGGGCGAAATGCCGCGTCAACCGGCGGAAATGCGATCCTGTTGCGGCGTTTGCGCCGTCTCGGAAGCGTCAAATCGTGCGCGTGCGGCCTCAATACAAGGGGTGTGCTGGATCGCCCATTCACCGAGCGCAGAAACCGGGATCAGCAGGTCCCGGCCGAGGTCCGTGAGGGCGTAATCGACGCGCGGCGGCACGGTTGGAGTGACAGTTCGGCTTACCAGACCGTCGCGCTCAAGGTTGCGGAGCGTCAGCGTCAGCATACGCTGTGAAATACCGCCTATGATCCGCTTGATTTCGTTGAACCTTCTCGGGCCTTCGCCCAGGCGCTGGATGATCAGGACGCTCCATTTGTCGCCGATACGGCCCAAAATGCCGCTGACGGCTCGGCAATCATGGGACTCGATGTCGGAGACACGGGTGTGACCTGGTGAGGTCGCTGTGCGTTCTTGAGCGGTTTTCATAGGCACTCATATAGCCCTGGTTACTAACCGTTACTAGGGGATCAAAAATGACCACCAAAGTCGCCGTCATCGTCGGCAGCCTCCGCAAGGCCTCGGTGAACCGGCTGTTCGCGCAAGCGCTGGCCAAGGTCGCGCGCCCGAAACTAGACCTCCAGATCGTCGAGATCGGCGATTTGCCGCTCTATGACCAGGACCTCGAAGGCGAACTTCCGGCAACCGTCCAGCGTTTCAAGCAACAAGTCGAAAGCGCCGACGCGGTTCTGTTCGTGACGCCGGAGTTCAACCGCACTTTCTCGGCCGCGATCAAGAACGCCATCGAATGGGGCTCGCGCCCGTGGGGCAAGAATTCCTGGGCCGGCAAACCCGCCGCCATCGTCGGCGCCACGCTCGGCGCTGTCGGCACCGCCGCCGCGCAATCGCAGCTTCGCTCGGTCGTCAGCGCTGTTGGCGCTGCGCTCACGGTGCAGCCGGAAGTTTATCTCAACTATCGCGAAGGCCTGATCGTCGATGGTGAGATCACCGACGCGAGCTTTGTCGGCCTGCTTGAAGATTGGGCGAGCAAGTTCGCTGATTGGATCGCGCGCCTGCGTCAGCCCGCGCTCAGCTTCTAGCGCAACAATATGGACCGCCGGCGTCCCGCCGGCATGCGCGAACCTATCCAGGTGGGAGCGCGCGGCTCCTGTGGCGCATGCGTCGCGGAGCGACGCGCTCCAACTTGCAAACGTTGATGCATGCCGGCGAGGCGCCGGCGGTCCATATTAATTCAGTGCGTCAGCGATGGATTTGGCCACATCCTCGATGTCGGCCATTCCATCGACGCCGCGCACCTTGCCCTGCTTTTCGTAGTACGGCACGAGCGGCGCGGTTTGCGCGAGGTACGCATCCAGGCGCACCTTGAAGCTCTCCGGATTGTCGTCGGCGCGGCCTTCTTCGGCGAAGCGCTTGGCGACGCGGTTCAGCAGCTTCTGCGAATCCACTTCAAGGCGCACGACGCGATCGATCTGCTTGCCGTGCTTGGCGAGCATGGCGTCGAGCGCTTCGGCTTGCGCCACCGTGCGCGGGAAGCCGTCGAAGATGAAACCCGGCGCGGTCTTGTTCTGTGCGAGCGCGTCTTCGATCAGAGCGATGACGATCTCGTCCGACACCAGCGAACCGGAATCCATGATCGCGGCGACCTTCTGGCCGAGTTCAGAACCGGATTTGCGCGCCGCGCGCAGCATATCGCCGGTGGAGAGCTGAACATAGCCGCGTTCGGCCGTCAGGCGCTTGGCTTGCGTGCCTTTGCCGGCAGCCGGCGGACCGAACAGGATCAGGTTCATTTCTTGACGATCCCGGCGCCTGAGCCGCGCAGTTTCGATCGCTTGATCAAGCCTTCGTATTGGTGCGCAACGAGATGCGACTGAATCTGCGCGACGGTGTCTAGAGTCACCGATATGACGATCAGGATCGAGGTGCCGCCGAGATAGAATGGCACCGCCCAATAGGTGATCAGCATTTCCGGCAGCAAGCAGACCGCCGTGATGTAAGCCGCGCCAATCACCGTCAGACGCGTCAGCACATAATCGAGGTATTCGGCCGTCTTCTTGCCGGGGCGAATGCCCGGCAGAAAGCCGCCGTACTTGCGCAGATTGTCGGCGGTTTCTTCGGGGTTGAACACGATCGAGGTGTAGAAGAAGCAGAAGAAGATGATGCCGAGCGCATAGAGCGCCATGTGGCCGGGCTTACCGTAGCCGATATAGCCCTGCAGAATGTTCACCCATTCCGGCGCGTTGGCGCCCATGCCGGCAAAGCCGATCAGCGTCGTCGGCAGCATCAGCAGCGACGAGGCGAAAATCGGCGGGATAACGCCGGCGGTGTTGATCTTCAGCGGCAGGAATGAGCTTTCACCCATGAACATCCGATTGCCCTGCTGGCGCTTCGGGTATTGCACCACGAGGCGCCGCTGCGAGCGCTCGATGAACACGACGAACACAACCACCAGCAGCATCACCAAAGCGATCACAAGCAGACCGAACGGATTGACGTCGCCCGTGCTGGCCAAGGACAGCGACTGCATGATGATGCGCGGCAGGTCGGCGACGATGCCGGCGAAGATGATGAGCGACACGCCGTTGCCGACACCGCGCGCCGTGATCTGTTCGCCCAGCCACATCAGGAACATGGTGCCGCCGGTCAGCGTGATGACGGTTGAGGCGACGAAGAACCAACCCGGATCGGTCACGACGCCGGTGCTGCTCTGCAGGCCCACCGAGATGCCGTAGGACTGAATGACGGCGAGCAGCAGCGTGAGATAGCGCGTGTATTGGTTGATCTGCTTGCGGCCGACTTCGCCTTCCTTCTTCAGCCGCTCCAGCGACGGGATCGACGTCGACAAGAGCTGCATGATGATGGACGACGAGATGTACGGCATCACGTTCAGCGCGAAGATCGCCATCCGTTCAACGGCGCCGCCGGAGAACGTGTTGAACATGCCGAGAATGCCGCCGGCTTGGGTCTGAAACGCTTGCGCGAAGGCGGCGGGGTCCACGCCCGGGATCGGGATGAACGTGCCGATGCGATAGACGATCAGCGCAACGATCGTGAACCAGATGCGCTTTTGAAGCTCTGTGGCTTTTGCGAACGCCGCGAAATTGACGTTTGCGGCAAGTTGCTCTGCGGCTGATGCCATGTGGGCGCGCTGCTCCGAATGTTATCCGGCGAGGCCGGAAGTCTCCCCGTCCGGAGAGCGAACCTTAGGCTGCTGCTTCGTCCGCCGCAGGCGGATTAAGCAGCGTCACCTTACCGCCGGCCTTTTCGACAGCAGCGATCGCCGCCGCCGAAGCGCCAGAAACGGTGATGTTCACTTTGGCTTTCAGCTCCCCGCGCGCAAGGAGGCGCACGCCGTCTTTCTTGCGGCGCAGCACGCCGGCTTCGACCAGCGTGTCTTCGGTAATCTCGTTCTTGGCGTCGATCTTCTTGTTATCGATGGCGTTTTGCAGCGTCGCCAGATTGATCCACTGCGTCGTCCTGCTGTTCAGCGCGTTGAAGCCGCGCTTGGGCATACGCATGTGGAGCGGCATCTGACCGCCTTCGAAACCATTGATCGACACGCCGCGACGGGACTTTTGACCCTTCACGCCGCGACCACCGGTCTTGCCCTTGCCAGAACCGACGCCGCGTCCAACGCGCATCAGCTTCTTGGTTGAGCCAGGATTATCGGCCAGTTCGTTCAGTTTCATGTCGCTTCGCTCCGGGGAGCTGGGAATGGGGAGTTGGGAGTAGGCGCACAGCGCAACCGATCCCTATTCCCTATTCGCCATTCCCTATTCCCTTATTTCACTACTTCGACCAAGTGAGCGACTTTGCGGATCATGCCTTGGATTGAAGGCGTGTCCTCAAGTTCGACGACTTGGTTGGCGCGCTTCAGGCCGAGGCCCAGAAGCGTCGTGCGTTGGTCAAATTCACGGCGGATCGGGCTGCCGACGCGGCGCACTTTGACAGTCGCGCCGCTCTTGGCCTTCGCAGTTTTCTTCGCGGTCGCCATCTATCAACCCTCCGCCGGCACTTCGCCGAGGCTCGCGCCGTCCTTACGGCGGCCGACAAGATCGGCGACCTTCAGGCCACGGCGGTTCGCCACCTGGCGCGGCGAGCTTTGTTCTTTCAACGCGTCGATCGTGGCGCGCACCATGTTGTACGGGTTCGACGAACCCTTCGACTTGGCGACGACGTCCGAGACGCCCAGCACTTCGAGCACGGCGCGCATCGGACCGCCGGCGATCAAACCGGTACCGGCCGGCGCTGCGCGCAGCATGACCTTGCCCGCGCCCCAACGGCCGTTGCCGTCGTGGTGCAACGTGCGTCCTTCGCGGAGCGGCACGCGCACGAGCGACTTCTTGGCTTCTTCCGTCGCCTTGCGGATCGCTTCCGGCACTTCGCGCGCCTTGCCGTGACCGAAGCCAACGCGGCCCTTTTTGTCGCCAACGACGACGAGCGCGGCGAACGCGAAATTCTTACCGCCCTTCACCACCTTGGCGACGCGGTTGATGGCGACGAGTTTATCGACCAGTTCGCCTTCAGCGCGCTCTTCAGGACCGGCGTTGCGGTTGCGGTCATCGCGGCGCGGGCCACGGCCAGGGCCACCCGGACCGCGGCCAGGACCACCACCCGGACCACGGCCAGCGCCGCCGCCTGGACCGCCGCGGCGCGGGCCGCGCGGACCACGAGCGGGCCGATCTGAACCTGGTGCGTCGGCCGGCGGGCCGCCTGCGGTTTCGTCCGTCATCTCAACGTCCTCAGAATTCGAGACCGCCCTCACGGGCGGCATCGGCCAGGGCTTTCACCCGGCCATGGAATACATAGCGGCCACGGTCGAACACGACCGACTTCTTGCCGGCGGCGAGCGCGCGTTCAGCGATGAGCTTGCCGACAGCGGCGGCGCCTTCTTTGTTCGAACTCTTCGCTTTCACAGCTTCTTCAAGCGTCGACGCGGAAGCGACGGTCACGCCCTTCACGTCGTCAATCAACTGCGCCGAGATGTGCTTCGACGAGCGGAAGACGGAGAGGCGCAGACGGCCTTCGCCAGCGAGTTTCTTCAGCCGGGTGCGGTTGCGCTGAGACCGCTTCTCAATGGGATTAAGCTTGCGGACCATGGCTTACTTCTTCTTGCCTTCCTTGCGGCGGATGTACTCGCCGACATAGCGCACGCCCTTGCCCTTGTAGGGTTCCGGCGGACGGTAGGAGCGGATTTCAGATGCGGCTTGACCGACGGCCTGCGGATCGATGCCGCTGACCTTGATTTCGGTCGGCTTCGGCACGGCGATCGTGATGCCTTCCGGCGGTTGATAGATGATCTCGTGGCTGTAGCCCAAGTTCATCTGCAGGTTCTTGCCTTGCATCGCGGCGCGATAGCCAACGCCCGTCATTTCGAGGTTCTTTTCGAACCCTTCGGTGACGCCTTTGACGTTGTTGGCGAGAACCGCGCGCGTGGTCCCCCAGAGGGCGCGGGCGCGGGTGGTTTCGTGGCGCGGCTTCACCGAGAGTTCGCCGTTGCCGTAGGCCACTTCGACGTCGTCATGGACGCGGAAGTTCAGCGTGCCCTTCGGGCCCTTCACGCTCACGTCTTGGCCCTTCACCGTGACGGTGACGCCGTTGGGAGCGGGGATCGGTTTTTTACCGAGGCGGGACATCTTAGTAGACCTCGCAGAGGATCTCGCCGCCGACGTTCGCGTCACGGGCGGCGTTGTCGCTCATCACGCCCTTGGGGGTCGAGATGATCGAGATGCCGAGACCGTTGCGCACGAGGCGAAGATCTTTGATCGACGAATAGACGCGGCGACCCGGCTTCGAAACACGGGTGATCTCATGGATCGCCGGCGCGCCTTCGAAATACTTCAGCTCGATCTCGAGTTCCTTGCGGCCCTCGCTCTCGATCTCGCGGAAGTCGCGAATATAGCCTTCGTCCTTCAGGACTTGCAGCACGCGCGCGCGCAGCGTCGACGCCGGTGAGTGCGTCTTCGAGCGGCCGCGCAGGTGCGCGTTGCGGATGCGGGTGATCAGATCGCCGACGGGATCGTTGATGTTCATCTATCGACGCTCCCTTACCAGCTCGACTTGACCATGCCCGGGATCTGACCGTTCGAGGCCAGTTCACGGAGCGCGATACGCGACAGTTTCAGCTTGCGGTAGAACGCGCGCGGACGGCCCGTCAGTTCGCAGCGATTGCGGATGCGGGTCGGCGACGAGTTGCGCGGCAGTTGCGCCAGCTTCAGGCGGGCGGCGAAGCGCTCTTCCAGCGGAAGATCTTCGTTCAGCGCGGCGGCGCGCAGCTTCGCGCGGCGGGCAGCGTACTGCTTCGCCAGGCGCTCGCGCTTGTTATTGCGTTCAATAGAACTGGTCTTGGCCATACTCTCTACTCTCTCCCGGTGCGTTCTGGGGTGAACCCCCTCCCTGACCCTCCCCCGCTCGCGGGGGAGGGAGGGGTGGGGTTAGTTCCGGAACGGGAAATCGAACTCTTTCAACAAAGCCTTGGCTTCAGCATCGTTGCGCGCGGTGGTGCAGACGACGATGTCCAAGCCCCAGATCTGATCGATCTGGTCGTAATTGATCTCGGGGAACACGATGTGCTCCTTGAGGCCCATGGCGTAGTTGCCATTGCCGTCGAAGCTCTTGCCGTTGAGGCCCCGGAAGTCCTTCACGCGCGGCAGCGCGATCGTGACCAGACGATCCAGGAATTCGTACATCTGATCCTTGCGAAGCGTGACCTTCGCGCCGATCGACATGCCTTCACGCAGCTTGAACGCGGCGATCGACTTGCGGGCCTTCGTCGCCACCGGCTTTTGGCCGGAGATGGCGGTCAGCGCTTCGATCGCCGACGTGAGCTTCTTGGAGTCGGCGGTCGCTTCGCCAACACCCATGTTCAGCACGATCTTTTCAAGACGCGGGATTTGCATCTCGTTCGTGTACTTGAACTCTTCCTTGAGCTTGGCGCGGATCGACTTCACGTAGCGCTCTTTCATGCGCGGCGTGTAATCGGCCGGCTTCGGCGCGCGCGGCTTTCCAGCGCCGGCGGCGGCCTTCGCTTTCTTTTCCGCTGCGGCGGCTTTCGCCTTCGCGCCCTTATCGGCGGCGGACTCAGACATCGATTTCAACTCCCGAGCCCTTGGCCACGCGGACCTTCACGCCCTTGTCGTTCGTTTTGAAGCCAACGCGCGTCGGCTTGCCCGTCTTGGGATCGCGCAGTGCAACGTTGGAAATGTGAAGCGGCGCTTCCTTCGAAACCACGCCGCCGTTGGGGTGCGTGATGTTCGGCGCGGTGTGACGCTTCACCATGTTGAGGCCTTCCACCACCACACGGTCTTCCTTCGGCATCACCATGAGGACCTTGCCCGAGCGGCCTTTGTCCTTGCCGGCGATGATGACGACGGTGTCGTCCTTTTTAATGCGGGCAACCATTAGAGCACCTCCGGCGCGAGCGAGATGATCTTCATCTGGTTCTTGGCGCGCAGTTCGCGCGGCACCGGTCCGAAGATACGCGTGCCGATCGGCTCGCCTTGGTTGTTGATCAGGACCGCCGCGTTCGAGTCGAAACGGATGGTCGAGCCGTCCTTGCGCTTGATGTCCTTCGACACGCGCACAACGATGGCTTTGCGAACATCGCCCTTCTTCACGCGGCCGCGCGGCATCGCTTCCTTGATGGAAACGACGATCGTGTCGCCGATCGTGGCGTAGCGGCGCTTCGAGCCGCCCAGCACCTTGATGCACATGACGCGCTTGGCGCCGGAATTGTCGGCGACCTCGAGATTGGTCTGCATCTGGATCATGAGCTTATGCTCCGACGCGGCCGACGACTTCCCAGCGTTTCAGCTTGGACTTCGGCGGGCATTCTTGAATTTCGACCTTTTCACCGGTCTTGTAGGTGTTGGCTTCGTCATGGGCGTGGAACTTCGCCGAACGACGAACCGTCTTCTTCAGGAGCGGGTGCAGATAGGTGCGTTCCACCTGCACGACGACGGTCTTGTCGCCCTTATCGCTCACAATCGTTCCCTGCATCACGCGACGTGGCATGGCTTAAACTTTCGCTTTCGGTGACTTTTCGCGCAGCACCGTCTTGGTGCGCGCGATGGCGCGGCGCACTTCGCGGATGCGCGAGGATTTTTCGAGTTGGCCGGTCGCTTGTTGGAAGCGCAGGTTGAACTGCTCTTTCTTCAGCGAAGAAAGCTCATCCTTCAGAGCGCCGGCATCCTTCTCGCGGACGGCTTTGATGTCTTGGTTTGCCATAATCAGAGACCTTCAATCCGCGACACGATCTTGGTGCGAACCGACAGCTTGGCGGCGCCGAGGCGCAGGCTTTCGCGCGCGACCGTTTCCGGCACGCCGTCGATTTCGAACATGATCCGGCCAGGCGCCACGCGCGCGGCCCAGAATTCCGGCGCGCCCTTGCCCTTACCCATGCGCACTTCGATCGGCTTCTTCGAAACCGGCACGTCCGGGAAGATACGAATCCACACGCGGCCTTGGCGCTTCATTTCACGCGTGATCGCGCGGCGAGCCGCTTCGATCTCGCGCGCATTGACGCGGTTGGGCTCCAGCGCCTTCAGGCCGAACTGGCCGAAGTTGAGCGAAGCGCCGCCCTTGGTGTTCCCGCTGATCCGGCCTTTGAAGGCGCGGCGGAACTTGGTTTTCTTAGGCTGCATCATGACGGGTTAGCCTTCCGAATCCGAACCGGCGTCTTCGCCACCACGCGGCGGACGGCGGCCGCGACGCGGGCGATCGCCCGGCGGACGATCCTCACGCGGCGCACGCGGGCCACGGTCGTCACGATCGCGACGCTCACGGCTTTCGCCGGTTTCGAGCGAGCGCTTATCCTGGGCCATCGGGTCGTGCTCAAGGATCTCGCCTTTGAATATCCAGACCTTCACGCCGATCTTGCCGTACGCGGTGTCAGCCTCTGTGAAGCCGTAATCGACGTCAGCGCGGAGCGTGTGCAGCGGCACGCGGCCTTCGCGGTACCATTCCATACGCGCGATTTCCGCGCCGCCGAGACGGCCCGACACGTTGATACGAATGCCTTGCGCGCCAAGACGCATGGCCGATTGCATCG
>JADLHI010000063.1 GCA_020848895.1 Hyphomonadaceae bacterium | reverse complement strand
TGCGTGACGCTGAGAGCGCCGATCTGCGTGGTGGTGAGCGCGGCGATCTGGGTGTCGGCCAGCGAAGCGAGATTGCCGGCCGAAAGCGCGGCGATCTGCGTGGTGGCGAAGCCCGCGACCTGCGTTTCGGTGAGCGCGGCCATGTTGCCGGCGGTAAGCGCGGCCATCTGCGTGGTGGCAAGCGCGGCGATTTGAGTGGTGGTGAACTCAGCGATGTTGGTCGCGTCGAGCGCCGTGATCTGGGTCGTGGTGAGCGATTTGATCTGGGTGGCGTTCATCGCCGCGATTTGCGTAGCGTCGAAGGCCGACAACGTAGCGTTCGTCAACACCGAAACTTGCGCGCGGGTGAGGGCGGCGACTTGGGCGGTGCTGAAAGCGCCGACTTGGGTTGCGTTGAACGTGCCCATCGCGGTCGCCGACAGCGAGGCGACCTGCGTCGTCGTCATCGCCGCGATCTGGGTTTCGGCGAGGGCGCCGACATTGCCGGCGGTGAGCGAGCGAATCTGGCTCGAGGTCATGGCCGCGACTTGCGTCGTCGTCATGTTGCCGAGCTGAGTGGCGTCGAGCGTGGCGATCTGGGTGCTGGTCAGCGCTTGCACTTGCGTCGCGGTCAGCGCCGCGATTTGGGTCTCGGAGAAGTCGCCAATGTTGGTGACGGTGAAGGCCTTCACTTGCCCGGTCGAGAACATCGCGACCTGGTCGGTCGAGAATTCGCCGATGTCCGTGGCCGAGAGCGCCGCGATCTGCGTGTTCTTGAGCGATTGGACCTGCGTCGTGTTGAGCGAGGCGACTTGCGTTTCGGACAGAGCCGAAAGCGCAGTCGCTGTCAGCGACTGCATTTGCGTGGCGTTGAGGGCGCCGACCTGCGTTTCGGTCAGTGCGCCGACGTTGCCGGCGGTGAACACTTTCACCTGGTTGGCCGAGAGGGCGCCGATTTGCGTCGTGGTGAGCGCAGCCAGTTGATCGGAGGCGAGAGCCGAGATCGTGGTGGCGCTGAAAGTGGCGATCTGCGTGGCGTCGAACGCCGCGATCTGGGTTTCGTCGAGCGCCGCCATGTTGGTGGAGGTGAGCGCCTTGACTTGCGTGGTCGTGAAGGCGGCGAGCTGGGCGGCCGTGAATTCCGCGATATTAGTCGCGTTCATGGCGGTGAGCTGGCCGGCGGTCAGCGACGAGGCTTGCGCGGTCGAGAGGGCGGCGATTTGGGTGTCGACCAGAGCCGCGAGGTTGGTGTTGGTCAGCGCCTGCAATTGCGTGGCGGCGAACGCGCCGACTTGCGTTTCGGTGAGCGCGGCCATGTTCGTGGCCGAGATCGCGCGGACTTGTGTCGTCGAGAGCGCCGCGATCTGGGTGGCCTTGAACTCAGTGATATCGGCCGCGTCGAGCGCGGTGATTTGCGTGGCCGTCAGCGCTTTGACTTGGGTGACGGTGAGGGCGCCGAATTGGGTTGCGTCGAAAGCAGCGACGGCGGTGTTGCTGAGGCGCTCGATCTGGGTGACGCCGAAGGCGCGCGCCTGGGTGGTGTTGAGTTCGCCGATATCGGTGGCGCTGAGGCCGGCGACTTGGCCGGTCGTGAGGCTCGAAATCTGCGTCGCGGTGAGTGCGGCGGCTTGGGTTTCGTCGAGCGCGGAGATGTTGGCGGCGCTGAAGGCCTGAATTTGCGTGGTGGCGAAGGCGGCGACCGCGGTCGCGCTCATGTTGCCGACCAGCGTGCCGGTGAAGGCGCCGAGCTGCACTTCGTTGAGCGCCAGCAATTGCGCGGCGGAGAAGGCGACATCGCTTGAGAAGTTCGGGATTTGCGTTGCGGTAAACGCTTTCACCTGCGTGGTGGAAAGCGAAGCAACCTGCGTGTTGGAGAGCGCGCCAACGCCGGTGGCGCTGAAGGCGGCGATCTGTGTCGGGGCGAAGGTGCCTAGGGTGGTGGTCGACAGGCTTTGAATAGCCGTGACCGACAGCGCCGCAATCTGTGCGGTGGACAAGCTCGAAATCGTCATCCCGGACCTTCTTGGTCTTGAGAGCCGACATTCAGTCAGCCCACGCGCACTCCTGACGCTTCTGCGTCCTGATGCGAGCGGTTCCCGATTTACCGTGAATGTGTTTCCGAGACGTTTCCGCCACAGGTTGTAGTGAGCCGAAACGACACAAAGGCGATTAGTAGATTGTTAGGATTTGTGGGTGGGTTTGCGGGCGACGCCAAGAGCACGAGCGACTGGGGCGCGTCAGAACAAAGCCGAAGGCGTCAGCCATCCGAAGCTCGCGCGTGGAAGAACCGGTCCTCCTACGCCAAGGCTTCGGAGGACATCCTACGCGCGCTATCGCGAGCGTAGAATGGTGGGTGATACAGGATTCGAACCTGTGACCCGCTGATTAAGAGTCAGCTGCTCTACCAACTGAGCTAATCACCCAAGACTCAAACGAGCGCCCGGACATAGGGGGATTGGGCGCGCGCGTCCAGTGTGCGAGGAATGCACTATTGCGCCGTCTGGGGCGCGTGAGGGAGTGGGCATGAACCTGTTCGCCTGGGCGTTGGCCGGTTTTGTGCTGATCCATGTCGGTATTTCAGCGACCGGCCTCAGGGCCCGGATCGTCGGCGCGATCGGGGAATGGCCGTATAGGGGGCTGTTTTCGCTGGCGTCGGGGGCGCTGCTGGCGGGGCTGATTATTGGCGTGGGGCAGATGCGGGCGGACCCGTTCGATCCGCTGAACGCGCCGCTCTGGGACCCGCCGGGCTGGCTGCGCTGGGGCGCCTATGTGCTTGTTCTGTTTGGGCTGAGCCTGGCGTTTACGGGCCTGTTCACGCCGGGGCCGACGACGGCGGGGTTTGAGAAGGCGGGGCTGGCGCGGGGTGAACCGGCCTACGGCGTGCTGCGGATCACGCGTCATCCGTTCCTATGGGGCATGGCGCTTTGGGGCGCCGGGCATTTGCTGGTCAATGGCGAGCGCTTTGCGGTGATGTTGTTCGGGGCATTGGCGCTGATGGCGATTTTTGGCGCGCGCTCGATCGATCGAAAAGGCGCAGCGCGCGATCCGGAAGGGTGGGAAAAGTTCGAAGACGTGACGTCGAACGCACCGTTCGTGGCGATCTTTGAGGGGCGCAACAAGCTGTCGCTCGGGGAGATTGGCTGGCGCGGGTTGGCGGGCGTAGCGATTGCTGTCGCGATCGCCTTGTTTCATCGCCAGTTGTTCGGCGTGGCGGCGTTCTCAACCTGACCTTAAGCACGCGCGCGCGAGAGTGGTCTCATGCTCACACTCGATCGCGCCCATTTCGATCACATGACCGGCGCGGACCGCGCCCTGCAGACCGAGGTGCTGGGTCTCTTTCGGATGCAGGCTGAAGGCTGGAGCGCGGCGATGGCGAGCGCCAACGGTTGGCGTGAAGCGGTGCATACGCTGAAAGGCTCGGCGCGCGGGATTGGGCTGAATGCTTTGGCGGCGGCGTGCGAGGCGGCTGAGACGGCCGAGGATAGTGAAGCGGGCCTGCACGATGTTCGCGTGGCGCTGAACGAGGCTTTGAGCGCGCTGGAGCAATTCGCCGCTGAGGCGGCCTAGGATTCTGCGTTAAAGTGGCGGCATGGCCGCCGAAGTTTTCATCCAGCGCTTTCCCGTCGCCGCCGCCGACATCGATGAACTCGGTCATGTCAACAACATCGTCTATTTGCGCTATGCCCAGGACATCGCGATTGCGCATTGGCGTTCGCGCGCGCCGGCGGAGATGCTGGACGCGAACGTGTGGGTGGTGGTGCGCCACGAGGCCGATTATCGCGCGCAGTTAGAACTGGGCGATGACGTTGAAGTGCGCACGTGGGTGGATGAGGCGCCGCGCGGGCCGTCGTGGATACGCTTTGTCGAAGTCTACAAAGCGGGCGCCGATAAGCCGTCGGCGCAGATCAAATCGAACTGGGTGATGCTTGATGCGCAAACGCGGCGCATGAAGCGCGTGCCGTTGGATTTGGCGGCGCGGTTTATGGATGGAAGGCAGTAGGCAGTAGGCAGTAGGGCGACGGCGGTCTCCGCACTCCCACTGCCTACTGCCAATTGCCTACTGCCTCATCTCAAAATGCTGGATGATTGGGATCGCTGTCTTCCGCAGGCGGCGCTTGGCCGGCGGCGATGCGCATCAGGTCGCGCACTTGGCCGAGGCGTTCGTAGCCGCGGAAGGCGAGCATGAAGAGTTCGCACATGAAGCGCCAATAGATGAGACCGACAGCCGCGACCAAAGGTGCGATGATCAATTGCACAATGCCTTGCGGGAAATTGCCGGTGAAGATCGACATCAGCGCCGCAAACAGTACGCCGATTGCGCCAAGCACGATCCCGGCAAGGCCGACATAATAGACCAGCTTCACCAGCGTCGGGCCGATGAGCCGGTCGAAGTTCAAGAAACGCTGGAAAATCGCTGGCATTGAAATGACCCCGCCGAATCGTGCGGGTCAATCCGATCACAGCGCTCCGCCGCCGTCCACGACCAGGGTAGCGCCAGTAATGGGCGCTTCTTCCGCAAGCAACATGACTATGAGCCGGGCGACGTCGCCGCCCTGTGCATAGCGTGCGATCGGGCGTTGCATGTGCGCAATCTTGTCGAAGGCGGCGCTTTCGTTTCCGGTTTCGCGCACGAGGTCCTGAAACCAGGGCATGTCGTTCCACATTGGCGTGTCGGGACCGCCGGGTGCGATGGCGTTGATGCGGACGTTGGAGTGCGCGGCTTCGCGTGAGGCGGCGCGCATGACTTGTAAAAGGCCTGGCGCGGAATTTGGCGTGAGCGGCTCGGCTTTGATGGCGGCGGCGGCGGTGGTGACGACGATGGCGCCGCCCTGCGCGTTTCTGGCCATGAGCGGCATGATCGTGCGCAAGCTTTGAATGGTGGCTTCGAGTTGGGCCGAGGTGGTGCGGCCCCAGTCGACGAGATCGCTTTCGGCCGGCTTGCCGTTGGCGGCGCCGGTGTTGACGACGGCCCAATCCAGACGCCCGTATTGGGCCTGGATGAAGGCGGCGGCTTGCGCCCAGCGCGCCATGTCGGTGACGTCGAAGGCGAGGGTGGAGATGCGCTCGGGCGAGACGCCGGCGGCGTCCAGATCGTCGGCCACCGCGCTCAGCGCCGCGTCGTCGATATCGGCCAGCAGCAGCCCGCCGGAGGATTTGCGCGCCAGGTCCTGTGCGCAACCGGCGCCGATGCCGGAACCGGCGCCGGTGATGAGCGTCACGGGGTTGAGGCGGATTTGCATTATGGGTGCTTATGGCGCCCGGGCTGGGGCCTCAACACTTGTCGCCACGCGAACGGCCGCGCGCTATATCGCGCCACATGACCCGCTTCGCCCTGCAGTTTGGCCAGACACAATCCGGTTTGACGTATCAGGAGCGCATGAGCGCTTACGGCATCTGTCCGCGCGGCGAGGCCAATATCGCCATCGTGCAGATCGGCAAGAAGGCGCCGTACGAATACGATCTTCCGGGTGGCGGCATCGAAGCGGACGAGGACGAGGCCGCCGCGTTGATGCGCGAGTTTCAGGAAGAGACGGGGCTGACGGTGTGGCCGACGCGGGTGATCGGTCGGGCCGGGCAGTATTGGGTCAATAAGAGCGAGCCGCGCAATTCGCTGGCGACATTCTATGAAGTTGAGCTTTCGGCCGATGACAGCGCGCCGACTGAGCCCGATCATGCGCTGGTGTGGATGAGCCCGGGGGAGGCGTTGTTGAAGATGCGCCATGAATCGCACGCTTGGGCGATCATGCACTGGTTGCGCGGGCGGCGCGGGGGCATATCCAGTTCGTGAAATCTGTGGCGTAGCCACCGTCGTCATTCCGGGGATCACTTCGCGATCCTGGAATGACGAAGCTTCTTAGTTGCCGCTGGCTTCCGTAGCCTCGTCTTCGCGTGCAAGCGGGTTGAAGGTCTGGATGCGCTCGATGAACGTCGGATCGCGGACCTCTGGGATCGGATCCAGGTCTACGAGGGTGAGTTCGATAGGCGCGACGTGGAGTTGTGGCGTGTTCAGCGAACGGATCGGCGCGAGCACTGTGAGGTCGTCAACTGATCCAGGCTCGGTGGCGTAGAGCGCACCGCCGACGGCGTCGGTTGGCGCTTCGAGTTGCACGGTTTGCTCTTGCGGCGCGCTGGCGGCGGCGTGTTCGGGCGCGAGGCTGATTTGGTCGCGCACGTTGGCGGCGACGCCGACGATCGCGGCGCTGACAATGCCAAGCGCGACCGCGGCGTGACGCGCCGGCGGCTTCGGCGGCTCGATGCCGCGCGCGACAGCTTTGAGCCGATCGCTCAAGGTGTTCCAGGCGCGGCCGCCGCGCTCGCCGCGCCAGTTGCTGAAGTCGATTACCGGCGCTCTGCGGTCTTTGCGCTCGGGCCAACCTTGCGCGGTGGCGATCTCAATAAGACGCGAGGCCTCGATTTGGCGGAGCCATTCGCGCATGTAGGTTTGGCTCGGCGCATCTTCCGACCAGATGATCAGCACCGCATCGCGCGAGGTCTTGGCGTCTTCGATGGCGCCTTGCGATTGGCGGCCGACCAGCAAGCGCACCGTGTGTTCTTCGGCTTCCAACAGGCGCACCAATTCAGCCGCCAGTTTTTTGGCGTCATGGGTGCTGACGGTGATGATGTCGATCATGGTGGGGGGGCCGATCACGAAAGTGAGGCTTGGCTTAACATGGCCGTCACGAGGCGGCATCGCGGCCAGCGTACGCATGTGTGCATAACGGCTCCCTCCCGTGCGAAGCGTGATCCGCCAGTGTCGCTGAGACATCAGTCGCCTGTCCGGGGGACAAAGCGGGCGCAACATGCGGCGGGCGCGAATTGCGGGTGAGAACCGATATTACGACGCTGCAATCTTCGTTGTGGATTTTCTGGGAACTCGTATCGTGGGCGCCTCTGGGCGGAACGGGTCACCGCGTCAGTGAAGGGGAAACAACATGGATCTGGCGACTATCCTGCCATACGTCGTGCAAGCGCTGGGCGGCGCCATCGGCGGCAATATTCTGGGCGCGGTGACGCGTGGCGGCGGCGGTCTTTTGGGCCGCACCGTGATCGGCGCAATCGGTGGCGTCGCGGCCGGCTTCGCTGGCGGCAATGTCGAAGCGGTCGGCAACATCACCAACATGTGGAGCGGTCTCATCGATGGTGAGAACGGCGCGCACCTCGCCAATCTGATCACCGGCGCAAGCGGCGGCGGCATTCTGGGCCTCATCGGCGGCCTCTTGATCCGCTCCAAGGAATAGAGCTTCAAGCGGCGTGGCGCACTGGCGCCGCGCCGCTTAGAGATCGCGCCAAATCAGCGACAGGAATTGTGCATCCGACCACGATGCGCTGGTGAGCGAGCGCGCCTGGCGCACGATGACCAAGCCGTCGGCGGGCGCGAGATAAAGACGCTGGCCGCCTTGGCCTGCCGCCATCGCAAGATCGATCGGCGCCGGCGACGATGTGCGCCACAGATCGGTTTCGATTGCGAAGTTGTCGCGCGCACGTCCGCGGCCAGACAACCAAAGGCCAAAGCCCGCACGCGATTCCGCGAACGAGCCGCGCATGGCTTCACCGAGCGCGTCGGCGCTGGCGATTTGCTGCGCGCGCCACACGCCTTGGCGGCGGATGAGTTCGCCGGCTTGCGCCCACCCGCGCGCGGAGACGGCGGCGCCGTCGTCGAAGCGTGGCAGGCCGTCGCTGGTGCGCGTCCAGCCGATGGGCACGCATCCGATCGGCAGCAAGGTGCGCGAGGTGAGATAGCGCGCCGGATCGGGTTCGCGGTTGGCGGTGGTGAGTTTGCGGCGCGCGATTTCGGAGAACAGAACGTAAGGCGCTGAGTCATCGCTGAACTCAGTGCCTGGCGCCTGGTGCGGCTGCAGCGCGATGGCGGTTGCAAGATCGCGCGGACCATTGGCCTCGAAGCTCAAGCCGCTGGCGCCGCTCAGCAGGACGCGGATTGAGATCGTGCTTTTTATCGGATCGGCGCCCCAGTCGCCCAGTGTTGCGGCGACGGGCTCATCCAGCGTCATCAAGCGATCCTCGACCAGCGAGGCGGCGAGCAGGGGCATGAATGCGCGCGTGCCCATGCCAATCGCCCAGCGCGTGTCGGCGCCGCCGGCGCTGTAGTGCTCCGCCAATACGACGCCATGACGGACGACGAGGAAGCTCGCGCCGTCGCGCTGGGCGCTGTAGCTCGCGGCGGTGGCGAAACGCTGTGTGCTTTGGGCGAGCGCCAGCTGCGCTGTTGAAGCGCTGACGGCGCTGCATGCTGCAGCGCTCAGGAGAAAAGCGCGGCGATCCATTCGACTCCCCGAGACGCATTGTCCTCAATGGGAACCGAACCGGCAAGATGGACGTAACACAAGCATGCGCTTGC
>JADLHI010000062.1 GCA_020848895.1 Hyphomonadaceae bacterium | reverse complement strand
GACGGCGACGGGCACGTCCTGAAGGTTTTGCTCGCGCCGTTGCGCGGTAACGACGATTTCACTCACGCCGAAATCGTCCTCAGGGGCGGCGGTTTGATCCTGCGCGGCTGCGGGCGACATTGTTGCGACGATCGCAAGCGCAGCCGTCGAAAACAAACAATTCCTCTTGTTTTTCATATCGCTATCCCCCAATTGGCTGTTATATAGCGATAATTATATAGCAATGACTATATTTGATCAACAGGCCAGCGTCGGGCTTATGAATTGATGCTGGCGGCGCGGCGGCAGTCCGCTTGCGGAGCGAGAGGTATTGAGCGGTGGCAAAACCAAAGCCGAAAAGCCAAAGCGCGCCTAAGCCGCCCACGCGCGAGCGGCTGCTGGATGCAGCCGCAGCCCTACTGGCTGAGGTCGGCATGGAGCGGATTTCAACAAATATGATCTGCGAGCGCGCGGGGCTAACTCCGCCAGCGCTCTACCATTACTTTGCGAACAAGTACGACGTGGCCGCAGCCTTGGGCGAACGCTTGATGGAGCGGCAGAATGCTGTGCTCAGCCGTTGGCTTGAGCAACATCGCGGCGGCGGCATCAACGCTTACGCCGAGAGCGTTGGAGAATTGCTACGTCAAACGGCGGAGATCACAGAAGCGGAGCCTGGCGGGGTGTGGATTGAGCGCGCACTCCATTCCACGCCGCGCCTGGAGCATGTGCGTGTTGAGTCGCATCGCATTGTAACCGACCTGATGACTGACGCATTTATTCCACTGCTACCGAAGCGATCGCGTGCAGATATTTGGCGGCGCGTACGCATGACCGTCGAGTTTGGTTATGTTGCGCTTGAATTGCTTCACTCAGACAGCGGTTTGTCACGCGACGCTATTTTGACGGACACAGCGCGGGTTCTGAAACTGGCGACACTCGACCTTGATGCGTGATGCTTTGGGTTCAGCCGTGTCCGCCGACAATTAGGATGAGCGGTGTTGCTTCCCGCCCCGCGGGGCGGGAAGCAGGTTAACGGGCTTCGCTCGCCTGCGACCGGTTTCACGCCTACTTCTGGTTTTGCGCCAGAGGTCCGCGATGCAGGGCAAGCCCATCACTAACCAGCAGGCGCGGCTCTACATGGACCTGATCGAAACGCAGCGCTCGCGCCGGAACTCACGGTCTGAAAAGCATCCTGAAGAAGACGTTCGCTGCTTGGCGTTTAACGTCAGCAATCGGCGATTTTCAGACGCTGGATTTCCGCTTTGCGGCGTCAAAACGCGAAGGACTGTATTGTGATCGAGCAGCGACACGCGCGGCCGTTGGCGTTGCCACCGGGGCTGAATAAATTGAGGGCGCTCTCCGCCAATCTGTCGGAAATTTGTCGACTGCAGAAATTGCGGAAACAAACGTGTGAGTTTCGCAAACCTGCACATAATTTCATGATTGCCAGTGCTGGAGGCCAAGCGTTCTATCGCCGCTTCAGGGGAAAACTCAGGGAGCGAGGATCCTCACGTTTGCGACTGTCGCCTCGTGCGACAGCGACGCGTTTTCGCTTGGAGTGAAACATGCCTCTCATCACCGGAACCAGCAGTGACGACACGCTCACCGGCACGAACAGCGACGACACCATTGATGCACTTGAGGGTGCGGACACTGTCTTGGGCTTAGGCGGCAACGACGTCATCAATGGCGGCGACGGCAATGACGTTCTGCGCGGCGACGGCGATGCAAACTACCAAGGGCCCAGCGGCAACGACATATTGAACGGCGGCGAAGGCAATGATTTCCTAAACGGCGGTGCTGGTGTTGATACGTTCAATGGCGGCAACGGCAATGACCGCGTGAGCTTTTACAATCTGGCCGCAACGCAAGGCGTCGTCGCCAATTTGATGACACAGACCATCAGCAACGATGGCTTCGGCAACGCCGAAACCATGACTTCGATCGAGCGGCTAGGTGACGGCACCGCCTTTGCGGACACATTCATCGGCAACGACGCCAACAACCTTTTCCTCTCAAGCACCGGCGATAGCGTATTCGGCAATGGCGGCATTGACGTATTCAATATGTACGGCGCCTCGGCAATCATCGATGGCGGCGCCGGCTTTGATATCTTGGCGTTGATCGGCGACCAAGCGCCCATCCTTATCCCCGATACCAACGGCGACGGGCTCGCCGACTCGGTGACGATGACGGAAGGCTATTTCGTTGATCTGCGCTTTAACGAAATCATCGATGGCCTCGGCAATTTCGGTCAAGTGTTCAACGTTGAAGAGGTCGATGGCAGCGAACTCGATGACGCGATCTACGGCGACAATCTCGACAACTTCTTAGCCGGTTGGGGCGGAAACGACATCGTCTATGGCTACGGCGGCGACGATGTGGTCGACGGCGGCGAGGGTGATGACCAGCTGCGCGGCGATGGCCCTTCAAGTTACAACGGTCCCAGCGGCAACGATCAATTGTTCGGCGGTGGTGGCGACGATTTCATGAACGGCGGCGCCGGCGTCGATACGTTCGACGGTGGCGACGGGGTCGATCGCGTGAGTTTCTACAATCGCGCCGCGACCCAAGGCGCGATCGCCAGCCTGATCACGCAAACGATCAGCAACGATGGCTTTGGCAACGCCGAGACGATGATCTCCGTGGAAGGCCTGGGCGCGGGAACAGCGTTTGCCGATCAGCTCACGGGCGATGACGGCGCCAATTTCATGTACGCGAGCTTCGACGACACAATCATCACTAATGGCGGCGATGACATGATCATCGTCGACAGCGCCGCGTTGTTGCTCGATGGCGGCTCAGGCAGCGATACGATTCAGTTCGATGGCGACACCGCTGGAATGTTGGTCGCCGATACGACAGGCGATGGCCTTGCTGAGATCGTGTTCGCGGAAATTGGCGTGAACATAAACTTGCAGGTTAATCGCATTTTCGATGACGGTTTCGGTCATTCAGGCGTCGTGCAAAACATCGAGAACGTTGACGGCTCGCTTTTGGACGATGTGATCCAAGGCAATGCCGGCGGGAACGTTTTGAACGGTCGTGATGGCGCTGATCTTATCCGCGGCCTTGGCGGCAATGACACTATCAATGGCGGAGACGGAAACGACAATCTCGCGGGCGATGGCGCCTTCAATTATGCCGGGCCAAGTGGCGACGACGTGATCTCTGGCGGCGCCGGAGACGATCTGATGCGCGGTGGCGCCGGTGTCGACTCGTTCGACGGCGGCGATGGCAACGACCGGGTCAGCTTCTATTCAAACAGCGCCACGCAGGCCGTGGTCGCAAATCTGATCACGCAAACCATCACCAATGACGGCTTCGGCAATGCCGAGACGATGATTTCGGTCGAAGGTCTGGGGCAAGGCACGATTTTCGCCGACACGTTCATTGGCGACGACAACGATAACGTGCTGCTCGGCGACCGGGGCGATTTCATCACCGCCAACGGCGGCAACGATTTGATCCAAATCGGCGGCGCGCCGGCGAACGTTGATGGCGGTGCGGGTGTCGACACGCTCGGTCTCGACCAAGGCGTTACCCTCGTTGCCGACACTGATGGAGACGGCCTCGCTGACGAAGTGCTCGCCACGGCCGGCTACACGGTGAACCTGACGAGCGGCGTCGTCAGCGCCGATGGCTATGGCGGGTCGGGCATCGTCACCAATGTCGAGAACGTCACTGGCAGTTTGTTTGCGGACAACATCACCGGCAATGGGGCCGACAACGTGCTGCTCGGGCAGGACGGCAACGATGTGCTCATTGGCTTGGGCGGCAACGACACGCTCGATGGCGGCGTCGGCAACGATCAGCTGCGCGGCGATGGCTTGTCCGATTACACCGGGCCGAGCGGCAACGACACGCTGAATGGCGGCGACGGCAACGACATTATGTGGGGCGGGGCAGGCGTCGATCACTTCGACGGCGGCGCCGGCACAGACCGCGTCAGCTTTTTTGCGCTCAACGCAACCCAAGGCGTGGTGGTGAACCTTTTCACCCAAACGATCAGCAATGACGGCTTCGGCAATGCCGAGACCATGGTCAGTATCGAGAATTTGGGTTCGGGCACTGCGTTCGCAGACAGTTTCACTGGAGACGACAACGCCAACTTCATCATGGCTGGCTACGGCGATACGGTCTTCGGCAATGGCGGCGATGATCAGATATGGGTTGATGCTGCGCCAGCTGTCATCGATGGCGGCGCCGGCATCGATTCAATCGGCTTTACTGGCGACATTAACGGCATGCTGACGCCCGATACGAACGGCGATGGCTTGGCTGAACTCATCTATGCAACCAGCGGCGTCTATGTCGATCTCACCGCAGGCTATATTTTCGACGATGGCTTCGGCCATGAAGTTGCAATCAGTGGCTTCGAGAATGTCGAGGGCAGCGAGCTTGGCGACACCATCATTGGCAGCGGCACGGAGAACTGGCTCAATGGCTGGGGTGGCAACGATGTCATCTACGGCTTTGGCGGCGACGACATCATCTCCGGCGGAGAAGGTGACGATCAGTTGCGCGGCGACGGCAGCACGTCGGGCCTTGGCGCGTTCGGTAATGACCAACTCTATGGCGAGGGCGGCGATGACTATCTGAACGGGGGCCGTGGCGTCGACTATTTCGATGGCGGTGACGGCCTCGATCGCGTCTCCTTCTACAATCGCTCGGCCACTCAGGGAGCCGTAGCGAGCCTCGTGACCCAAACGATCACCAATGACGGTTTCGGCAACGCTGAGAGCATGTTCTCGATCGAGGGCCTCGGCGCCGGCACGCAATTCGCCGATCAGTTCACCGGCGATGACGGCGCCAATTTCATGTACGCGGGTTTCGGCGATACTGTGCTGACGCTTGGCGGCGACGACACGATCGAAGTCGATAGCGCGGCGCTACTGCTCGATGGGGGCGCCGGGATCGATACGATCCAGTTTGTCGGCGACGTGAACGGCATGCTGACGGCCGACACTAACGGCGACGGATTGGCGGACGTCGTTTTTGCGACGCAGGGCGTTCAGGTCAGTCTCCGGGCGAACGCGATCTTCGATGATGGCTTCGGCAATTTTGGCCAGATCCTGAACATCGAGAACGTCGACGGCTCACTGCTCGACGATTTCATTCAGGGCAATGACGACGCGAACGTCCTCCGCGGCTCGGATGGTGTCGACGTCCTCTATGGCTATGGCGGCGATGACGTGCTTGAGGGGGGCGCCGGCGACGATACGCTGCGCGATGGACCGTCTACCTATGCCGGCCTAAGCGGGAACGACACGCTGCGCGGCGGCGACGGCAACGATTACATGAACGGCGGTGCTGGCGTCGACACATTCGATGGCGGTGACGGCATCGATCGCGTGAGCTTCTATTCGCTCGCGGCGACGCAAGGCGTTGTGGCCAATCTCATCACGCAGACCATTGGCAATGACGGATTCGGCAACGCGGAAACGATGGTCTCGGTCGAAGGCATCGGCGATGGCACGGCTTATGCCGACACGTTCATCGGCAATGATGGCGACAACCTCATCCTCGCGTCGACCGGTGATACCGTGCAGGCCAATGGAGGCAACGATACCTTCCAACTCACCGGCGCCACGACGTTGCTCGACGGCGGCGCGGGCATCGACAGTGTGCTGCAATTCACCGGCAATACCCAAGGGCGTCTCCAGATCGACAATAATGGCGATGGCCTGGCGCAACTCATCTACGCAACCCAGGGCGTGAGCATCGATCTTCGCACCAACCGCATCATCAATGACGGTTTTGGCGGTACGGGCGTCATCTTGAATGTCGAGAACGTCGGTGGCTCGACTCTGAGCGACACGATTATCGGCAATGACGGCGTCGACAACGTGCTGACCGGCTTTGAAGGCAACGACACGCTGTCGGGCTACGGCGCCAACGACACTTTGAACGGCGGCGCGGGCAACGACACGCTCAACGGCGGCAGCGGCGCCGACACGGCGACTTACGTTGACGAAACCGACGCGATGTTCGTTGACCTGCTTGCGGGCAATGCGCGCCGCGGCTCGGCGGTCGCCGCGGTCGAGGACACACTCATCTCGATTGAGAACGTCACTGGCGGCGCCGGCAACGATACGATCACCGGCAATAACGGTGTCAATATCCTCTCCGGCGGGGCGGGCGATGATACGATCCGCGGCGCCGGCGCAGCCGATCAATTACGCGGCGATGCAGGCAATGACACCTTTGTCTACGCCATCGGCGATGGCGCCGACGCAATCGATGGCGGCGCAGATACAGACACGCTCGCAATCACTGGCGGTATCGCCAACGATACGCTGAATGTCATCTTCGACGGCGTCTCGCTTACCCGGGCCGAAAACGCGACGCTGACGAACATCGAAGTTGTCACCGCAGACCTTGGCGGCGGCGCCGACACGTTGACTTATGCGGGCTCGGCCGCGGCTGTCACCGTGGTCTTGGCGGCCGGCAGCGCGTCGGGCTTTGCTGCTATCGGCGGCATCGAGAATGTCATTGGCGGCAACGGCAATGACTTCTTGTCAGGCGACAACCTCGCCAACGTGCTGAACGGCGGCAACGGCGACGATACGCTCGAAGGCGGCGCCGGCAATGACACGCTCACGGGCGGTGGCGGTACCGATACCGCGAGCTATGCATCGGAAGGCGCTGACATCTTCGTCAGTCTCGCAACCAACGAGGCGCGTCGGGGTTCGGCGCTGGCGGCGGTCGAAGATACGTTGTCGTCAATCGAAAATGTCACTGGCGGCTTTGGCAACGACACCATCACCGGCAATGGCGGCGTCAACATTCTGATAGGCGGCGGTGGCAACGACACACTCACCGGCGGTACGGGCGTTGATACGCTCTCTGGCGGCGTCGGGAACGACACCATCGTCTACACGATCGGCGACGGCGCCGACGTGATCGACGGTGGCGCCGATAGCGACACGATCAACATCTTGGGCACAACCGCGAACAATGCGCTGACGGTCACCTACGATGGCGGCCAGATCACGACCTTCAACGCCAGCACGGTTGCCAATGTTGAGACGATCAACGTCTCGCTCGGCGACGGCGTCGACACGCTCACATATACGGGCGCAACTGCCAATCTCACGGTCAACTTGCAAGTGGGCATTGCCACGGGCTTCGGGTCCATCGCCGGCATCGAGAACGTTGTGGGTGGAACGGGCGCCGATACGTTTGTCGGTGACGCGAGTGTCAACCGCTTCACCGGTGGAGCAGGAGACGACACCTACATCGTTGCCGCTGGCGACACCGCGGTCGAAGCAGCAGGCGGAGGAACGGACATTGTCTTCACGTCGAGCGCATCGTTCACCCTGGCCGCAAATGTCGAGAACCTAACGTTCACTGGCGTCGGCGCCTTCAACGGCGTTGGCAACGGCTCCGACAATTTCATCGTCGGCGGCAATGGCGGGGCGACGTTGGATGGCGGCGCGGGCGCTGACACGCTGACTGGCGGCAGCGGCATCGACACGCTCAACGGCGGATCTGGCAATGATCGCCTGATCGGTGGCGCTGGCAACGACATCATGAACGGCGGAGCCAACGACGACATGTTTGTGTTCTCCGCGGGTGGCGGTCACGACACCATCACGGGCTTCGACGCCAACCCCAGCGGCGGCCAAGACCTCATGGATCTCACCGCCTACGGCATAACCGCGGCCAACTTCGCGGCGCGTGTTCAGATCGTCGATCTTGGAGCCGACACCCAGATCACAATCGATGGCACAGACATCATCACGCTGATGGGCGTCAATGGAACGGGCACAAACGTCATTACTCAGACCGACTTTTGGTTCGGTCCGTAGTCCCGGATCGTCCAATTCTCCTGCTGTTCGCCGCATTCATTGTGGCGAACAGCAAATAGTGACTTGCTTCGCCTACAAGACCCGGCGCGATTTTCAGCGCGCCACCTCTGGGCTTGAGCGCTGCGATCCCGCGCACGGCTGGCTTTGCAAACTCTTTCTCGATCAGCGCGTCAAAAGGCGGGTAGCGTAGAATGGCGGGCAAAGTCCGACGTGCGACGTGTTGTGGTCAGGGGTCCGCTCTTGGGAGTGACTGTGTGGAAACACGAACAGTTTTGGCCTCCCGACATGATTGCACGTGCGTCTATGCTCGTCGAGCCTCAACTCGGGCACACGAGCGAGCATTGTGGACGGCTCGCTGCTATCGTGCGAGGAGCGCGGCCAGGCGCACGCAATGCTTCGCACTCATCCGTGCATGGCTGAATCCGGCTTCAGCTATTCTGTCGTCCAGCAGTACGCCGTGCCTTTCGGCTCGGCAGGTGTTCATACGACATGAGCTTTGAGTCTGCTCCTGGCCGCGCGGCGCTATGTGCGCCGAGGCGATGTTAGCGTCTAGTCAATTGGGCGCAAAGTCCGTTTCGGTAATCCACATTCGGTGAAGAATGACGGCAAGCTTTCTCGAACAGGCTATGCGCGCGTGAGTGAGACTTCGTCTTTGGGCAAGACGGAGGCCCCACGTACGCAGCCGGCTTTCGCGCTTAGTGCAAACGAGAAGGCAATGGGCGGCTTGGAAGAGGGCGGCGCGTACCTCGACGTTGCCGGCTTTGCTCATTCGCCCATGAAGGTCGGTTTTGCCGGACTGAAAACGGCGTGGCGTCAGTCCGAAGTAGGCGCCTAGATTCCGCGAGGAACGGAAGCGATGCGGCTCGTCGACCGCCGCGCGGAACGTCAACGCAGTGAGCGGGCCAACACCTGGCACGGTCATGAAGCGCCGACAGATGGGGTCAGCTTTGGCTTCCGCTTGGATCAATCGTTCAAGCGCATCGCGCTCACTCGCTGCGCTTGCGCGTGCGTGTAAGAGGTGCGTGGCGTAAGCAGAGACATCGGCATCTTTGCCGCGCGCGGGCCAAATGATAATTGGCGTCCCGTCGGCTGCGCGTTTCATCTTCGCGCCAAATTGTTTGAACTTGCCGCCGAGAACGCGATCGAGATCATGGATCTTACGCGCAAGCGTATTGCGAAAGAGCAGCAATGTCTGCGCCCGTTGTGCCTCAATGCTCTTGACGTGCACATCCCCGCCGAAGCCGCGCGCAAGTAATATTGCGATCGCTTGAGCGTCATTTCGATCCGTTTTGTTGCGTTGAGCGGCCATGGCTGCGCGCGCCTTGCGAGCATCGAGGCAAACCATCGGGAAACGCTGCTTGAGCAAGGCTTCGTGCAACAACGGAGAAAGCGGTCCGACTTCGTGGCCAACTTGCTCAATGGAGCGCCGAAAGGGTCGCAACACCACACCTATCGACTTGGCGTCGGTCGCAACACTAGTTTCAAGCACGACTTTTCCGCGCGCGTCCACCACGCAGATAGCGGTCATGTCCTGGGAAACATCCAGTCCCGCGTAGAGCTTCGCCATTGAGCGCCTCCGGCGCCGCCCAGCGCCGAGTGAAAGCTAACGCTTACGATGGTCCGTTGCTACGATCGGTTATGTCCGTTTCCGGCCCTCAGCCTTCCTAATTTCCGGGCGTTACGGAGGCGAAGAAACGAGTTAGGCGATCCAACACCTCTTGTACGAGTTCCGGTGCGACGCAACGCATGTCGTCGTCCGATACGTGATGAAAGCGGTGGGTGCCGAGCATGCCAACAACATTCGGATATCCTTCCGCCACAATGGCCGAGAGTTCTCCCGCCGCGCCGAGCGTTGTTGAATAGGCGGCTTCAAGACCCGGTAGGCCTGAAAATGCCGTTCGGGCACGTTCCAATAGATGCGGTGACGTCAACAAAAACCGCTGCGGGTCGGCGCTCGGCAGAGGCACGAGTTGCCCGCCGGTCTCGTGCCAGTCGCGCGCGGCAAAACCAGCACCGAGGTGAAGCCAAAGATCTGTCTCTTCCGGCCGCGGCGCGATTTGACGGAGCGCAGCGGCAGCTCCTGAATTTTCAAACTCGTGCGCGCTGGTGCAGATGAACGTCAAATTATGCCGCGGGAACAGTGCCGGAGCGGATCGCGCGAGAGCAAGAAAGCACGAAATTCCCGGGCCGCGCTCGCCGAGACAAGCCGTCCAGCCGGAGCGCGGCGTCGAAATCACGATCGTTTGCGTGCGTCCTCTATCAATGCGGCCAATGACATTGAATGCGGAACGCGTTGTCTCTGTGGCGTTGAGCGATATGAGCGCCCGCTCCGCCGAATGCGCGGCGGCAGCAAGATTCATCCATGCTTCAGGCGCAAGCAAAGCGACTGGGCCGTGGCGCGCCTCCGGGTCCAATAAACGATTAAGTTTGATAAGCTTCCGGGTCGGACCGTGTGTTACGAGCACCAGTGCAACAGCGCCTTGGCCAAACGACCGCTCGATTAGTTGGCGAACGAGCGGTTGCTCAGCGCTCGACCAGCGCTGGCTAGGAAGATGCGCGACGACGATGCATCCGCGCGCCTCCGTCACCAAGTCGGGCATCCCCCAAATGCGCAGAGGTGCCTCTACACTGCCAAATTGCTTCGCCGCGCCGAGCGTATGCGACGCAACTGGCGCGCGCGCGCCTGCAGCTTCGAAGATGGCGCTCTCCTCGCTAATGACTGAAGCAACAAGGGACTGTCGTTCAACAGAAAATCCGGCTTGCTGAAGGCGGGCTTCGATCCACTCGCCCGATTGTGTGTCGCCTTCGCCGCCGGCATTTTTCGCGCCGAAGCGTGCATAAGTGTCAAGGTCCGATCCGATATTGAGTACGATAGGCTCCCCCAGTCGCCCGCTGTCCGTCCCGATTCCCACGGCGCATGCCGTGACGCCGAGGCTAGTTGCCGCCATCACGGTTCGCCTTGACATGGATACCGGGTTGATCATTTTGTCCAAGATACTTGATCCTGCGGATTGTGCGCAATACTGAGTTAAGGGAGAGCCTGAGGTGTCGGACGGCGAGGCGAAGAAGCCGGACGAGTCCGGAGCGGCCGCGACGTCTTCAGAACGTGAGTTGCCTCTCGACGCTGTGATCGCCCGCCGGCTGACGCAGGACATTGTGGGCGGCGTATATCCGCCCGGCCACTGGATTAGGGAACAAGAGGTCGCATCGCGCTACGGCACGAGCCGCACGCCGGTGCGAAATGCATTTAGACAAGTTGAGCGCGAGGGCTTCATTTTGGTGAGGCCGTGGCGCGGTGCGAAAGTACTCGAACTCAGCGCCGACGATACGCGCTATGTGCTGGACATGCTCGAAGCTGTCTACGGTGTCGCCATGCGTATTGCAGCGGAAACCGTGCCACAATCGTATTTTCCGGAGCTGGATCGTATGCAGGAGGCCGCCTTGGATGCGGTAGCCCGAAATTCGCTCCCCGATCGCATTAATCTGGCTTTCCAACTCGGGCGCCGACTCTCGCGTTGGAGCAACAGTCATTTAGCCCATGACATGTTGAATAGAGCAGGCTCGTTGGCGTTGTGGCAGCATCGCTTTCTCGATTTTGACGTGCCCGCCGCGGCACAACGCCAGGTTGAATTGCACCAAACTTTGATCGACGCCGTGAAGACGCGCAACGGCAGTCTAGCGGAGGCGACCGCGCGCGAAATCGTGTCGCTGACCCGAAGTTTTCTCGTGCCCCGCGTTCAGCTCCAAAAACAGGCCGACGACAGCGTTATGCGCAAGGTTGGCAAGCGTGGCAGTACACAGTGACTTGCAAAGTCGCGCATGAATTGTGTACAATAAATGCCGTGCGAGAAGTTATGAGCGGAGCGGAGCCATGCAGCGTCGTGCAGTGCTGAAAGGCGCACTGGCGTCAACGGCGCTAGTTTCGGGATGCGCTACGTTCTCAAGGGGGCGGAGCGATCTGTCTCACGATGCGTTGCAAAAGGCATTTAACTATGCCTTCCCGCTCTACGAGTTTGCACGCATACAGCAGGAACGAACCGGAGCGATCGACGGTCTGCCTGGGCGGCTGAACACGTTGGTGCATCGCTCTCAACTGGCCGACCAGACCGCGCGGCAAGTTACGGCTCCTAACAACGACACCATTTACTCGTCTGCGTTTTTGGAGTTGTCGGGTGGTCCAATAGAAATTCAAGCGCCCAGTTCCGCCGACCGATATTATTCAATCGCATTTATGCAGGCGTTCACCGATGTCTTTGCTTACATCGGGACGCGCGCGACGCGCGGGCAGGGCGGAAGCTATTGGATTGTCGGGCCGGCGTGGGACGGCGCTCTTCCAGCTGACGCGAATATCATAAGGTCGCCCACCAATGACGTGTGGATGCTCATGCGCACACTCGTCGCAGGACCGCGCGATCTTGAAGCAGCGCGAGCGTTCCAACAAGGTCTGACAATTGCCGCGTCCCCGAGCCGCGCGCCAGCGCGCGGCTACGTGAATGCGGCGAGCGACGTAAACGACCCGGCAAATTTCTTGCTCGTCGTGAACGAAGTGATGAGTCGATCAAGCGGCGGTGGAGGCATTCTGGCGCGCGCGCCGCTTTTCGAAGTGCAGGGGATTACCTCGCCGCACACGCCGTCCCAAGATATCGTTGATGCATATCGTCAGTTCATCCCGGAAGGCTTAGCCCATTTGCGCGAAGTGTTTCGCTTCGGCGGATTGAACGCGGGTGGCTGGAGTTATCAACCGCACGGCATTGGCGACTTTGGTGACAATGATGAGTTGCGTGCTGCAGTCGCGCTTGGCGGCATCGCCGCACTCACCGAAGAAGAGGCAATGTATTTTCAGGGTAACTTTGATGCTGAAGGCGCGCCGCTCGATGGCGGGCGCACCTATCGCTGGCGTTTGCCGGCAGGCGGTGTGCCAACCGACGCCTTTTGGTCGTTGACGATGTACACCGTCACTCCCGAGGGCCGCTTTTTTCTCGTCGAAAATCCAATCAACAGGTTTTCAATTGGCGACCGCACGCCGGGGCTCGTTGTCGCGGACGATGGCAGCCTCGACATCATCATACAGCGAACGCAACCCGGGGACGGCCTCGCCGCCAATTGGCTGCCTTCACCCGCAGGGACGGTGCGGCTTAGTCTTCGTGCCTACTTGCCGCGAGCGGAGCTATGCAACCGGACGTGGCAAGTACCTCCACTGGTGAGGTCAGCGCCGCTCTAACGATATCGAAAATAGCCTCCTGGCCGGCGCGTCCTACCGGAGTGCGGATGCTTGGCATTGTGCTCAATCGCGGCGCGTTTAATCCGAAACATAGTTGCAACAGCACCATAAATTTGTGGCCCGCGTCTCTATCGACGTGTTGACAAAACCCAACCCCAATAAAATTGTACACAATAATGAAGAGGTGAAGCGAACCTCTGCATCCACGAGCCCGTCAACGGGTCGGTGACACGGGGAGCGAAAATGAAAAAACATTTGCTGGGGAGCAGCGCAGCTGCGGTGATGGCGCTGTTGCCGATTGGCGGGATCGCTGAGGCCCAAGAGCAGACCACCGAAGGCGCGGCGACAGCTGACGCCCAGGAACTCGTCGTGACGGCTCGCCGACGCGAAGAACAGCTCCGCGACGTGCCGGCTTCAGTATCAACGATCACAGAAGAGCAGCGCCAGTCACTCGTGCTCGATCGCATGGACGACTACTTACGCCAGGTGCAAAGCACGACGCTGGTAACGTCTGGGCCCGAATATCTCAACGACGTGACGATCCGGGGGCAGGGCAGCGGACGCCTCGGTTTCAGCGAAACGGCCACCGGCCTCTACCGCGATGGCATCTACAATTCCGGTGGTGGTTTTGGCGGACGCGCGCTCAGCCGCCTTGATCTTTTCGACGCCGCCCGTGTTGAAGTTTTGCGCGGACCGCAGGGTGCGTTGTTCGGAAGAAATGCCGTCGGCGGCGCCATCAATATCATTTCCAACACACCGGACGACGAGTTTGGCGTCCGCGGTGTTGTCCGCTATGCCGACCCTGAGCGAACGGATTTGGAAGCCATACTCAACCTGCCGCTGCACGACACGCTCCGTGTACGCATTGGCGGATTTTCATCAGAACAGGATGACGGCTTCATTACGGACACAACGACCGGTTTGCCAATCGACACGCAGAGCAGCGCCGGCGGGCGGCTCGTTACTGAAGTAACACCAACGTCACGCGAAACGTTCGCTCTCATTGTCGAACATCTCGACACCGAAGCCCCGTCGTTCACCTCGCTCGGGCGCAATCCGATTCTTGATCCATTGCCCTACGAGCGAACAAATCAAAATCGCAACGGCGTCGCGGAAACATCCCAAAACGCCCTAACACTAAAGGCCGATTTCGATCTCGGCTGGGCGGACCTGGGTTTGCGCGCCGCGCACGTCGAACGCGAGGGTCAACGCACCAACGAAGACGGCGATCACTTTGCCGGCATCACATTGACCGACGTTGTTGCAGGTGCGGGCGTAGGATTTCCCGATTATGCCGGTTCACAATCCGAAACGTATAGTCGCCAAGTCTACCAGGCAATTTTGACATCACGCCAGTCCGGGCGCTTCAGCTGGCTGATCGGCGCTGAGCTGCTCAACTCTGACGATGATGTCGTCACCGAACCTCTCGATTGTCCTGCTTACACCGGAACGCTGCAGGCCACTGTGCCTGGTTGCAATGTTGGCACGTCGGGCGTCTTGACGGGCGCGTCGCTAACCGCACGGACTGTGGGCCGACGGCAAATGAATCATGACACCTTTGCAGAAGAGGTCGAGTCCGCCTCAATCTTCGCGTCGGTTGATGCTGATCTCAGTGAAAAATGGACACTCGGGGCGGAGCTTCGCGTGCAGCACGACACGCGCGACTACGCATTTCAAAGATATTCCGAAGATCCGCTCGTTTATTTTGGTTCCGGCGCTGTGCCGGCTGGTCTGAGTGCGCCGCTGGGCGGATCTGGCGTCAATACAACCCAATTTTGTCCGCCGACGTTGGCCGCGTCTGCTTGCGCGCCGGGCAACGAGACGGCGCAGGTCGCGTCAAAAACCGAAAATACTTTTTATACGCCGACGCTTACGCTGCGCTGGAATTTCGCTGACGAGCAAAATCTCTATTGGCGTTTTTCGACGGGATACCGCTCGGGCGGATTCAACACGAATTTGCCGCCTACAACGATTCGGTCAGCGCTTGCCTCTTCGCTCACCTACGAAGCCGAATACGCCTACAACTACGAAGCGGGTTGGAAAGGCGAACTCTTCGGTTTCAGTACAGAAGCCGCGTTGTTCTATACTTGGACCGACAACGTACAGGTGGTGTCGGCGCCGGTGGCAGGGTCCACGGGGTTCGTCATTCAAAATGCTGGCGACGCGCATGTTTATGGCTTTGAAATCGAGGCGCGGCGGGCGTTTGAAATCGGCCCGGGTCGTCTGACCACGCGCGTCGCTTATTCCACGCTGGGCGGAGAGTTTGAGGACGGTGCAACCTCCCTCAACCAAAGTGGCATCGTCAATTTGGCGGGCCTCGATGTGCCACGTCTCCGCGACTATCAAGTGACGGCAAACCTTCTCTACTCAGCGCCCATCGGCGGGTTGCGTGGGTTTGCGGGCGTCAGTGGGCAATTCGCTGACGGTGGCTATGACACCGCCGACAACTCCCGCGAATACGCCGGTTACGAACTGTATGACGCAAGGCTTGGACTTGAGGGCGATCACTGGCGCTTCTCACTCTTCGGACAAAATCTCGGTGACGACCGTTATGTGCTGAACGTTGTCAATACCAACGAGTTCTGGAGCCAGCCGCGCGCCTACGGCGCTGAACTTACTCTTCGATACTGATAGTGAGCGGTCGATGACTAATTTCGGCAAGTTCGGCTTGACTTTAGGCGTTGCTTTCATTGTGGCCCTGACTGTAGGTGCGTGTGCGGCGCAGCCTTCGACATCGTCTACAGGGGCTCCAGCCGCCGCCTCGTCGGAAAGCGTCGTTTATGGTGAATGGCGCGATGACGCTCGCGCGCGCGTCGTGCCTTACAAAATATATCTTCCAACAAGTGCCGGACCGCATCCGGTCGTGCTTTTTTCGCACGGCCTCGGCGGTTCGCGCGAAGGCGCACAGTTTCTCCTCGAACATCTCGCGGCCAACGGATTTGTCGCGGTGGCAATTCAACATCCCGGTACGGACGAGTCGCTTCTGCAAGGTCGGGCCGCAGGCGAAAGCAACGACGCGCTCGCGCGGCTGCGCGAGGGTACGCGCGATCCGCGCGCGGCCATCGCCCGCTTCACGGACATTCCATTCGTCCTTGACCAACTCGAACGAGAGAACCGGTCAGGCCGCCTCGCGGGTCGTCTCGACACGAGCCGAATTGGGATGTCGGGCCATTCTTATGGTGCGCTGACGACACTTGTTGCTGTCGGCCAACGCGTCGGCGGAAGGCGCGCCCGGTCGTTCAGCGACCCTCGAATCGACGCCGCAATCGTCTACAGCCCTAATGAGCCCCGCGACCAAGATCCACAGGCTGCGCTCAGCGACGTTCATACACCCATCCTGCACTTTACCGGCACAGACGATCGCTCACCACTCGATCACAACGCATCGCCAGAGGCGCGTCAGCTACCGTTCCGCACCATCAGCGGCGCGGACCAATATCTGATCGTACTGAATGGCGGCGATCACATGATATTTTCTGGCCGCGTCCAACGCGCCGGTGGCATGAGCGCCGCCCAACAAGCACAGACAGAGGCCATTCTGCGCGAATCGCTGCTGTTCTGGCGGGCCTATTTGCTGGCGGACGCGGACGCTTTGCGAGAGCTATGCGCATTACCGGAGCGCGTCCGGTCAATTGCATCGGCCGAGGTGAAAGCGGGAAGATGCCAGCGCGAGACGCCACTTCATTTCTAGCCACTTCATTTCTAATTGCCACCGCGTGATTGAAGTTAGCGCGCTTGAATTTGCGTGGCGGCAATGATTTGAAGTTTGCGAGCCGGACGGCGAGATGGGATCCGGTCAGTCCGTATAGCCCGCAGCCAAATGCACCTTCACACCGGGCGGCAACAGCGTCATGGCGCGCGCTCCTCAGTCGGGGTCTGCGCATCGCAGATCTCAACCGCTACGAAAGCGACTGCTGCCGCTTCCTGCCGCCAGCGGCAGAGCAGTCTTCGGTCAATCCCGAAACGCCGCACCACGTCAGAGACACTCGCTCCCGGCTGTTCAGCTTCAGCGATGATCTGCTGACGTTCAGCCGTGCTGAACCGGCGCCGGTGGCCCTCGCGAGCCGGCGCCACGATTCAAATCGCTGCGCTTTCAGGCGTCGTGGTGCGCACGCTAGAATGGCTCCGCGCTGCCGTTTCCAGCCGACTGATCTCCACCACGCCCATGCCGGCGACTTCTTCTTCCAGCGATAGAACGTCACTTCGGTGACGCCCATCTTCCGGCAAACTTCGAGAACCGGCGTGCCGGACTCCGCCTGTCGAAGCGCAAACCCGATCTGCTCTTCACTGTACCGTTTTGTTTCATGGTGTTCGCATCTCCAACTTTGCGATAACGCCGAAAAACTAACTCTCAAAACGGACCAGATTTTCGGGGAGAGACTACTTTGACCCAGCCCCTTCAAACGCGTCCGACCTTGAAGCTAGGATGGACCAGAGATTTGGAGGGGCTGGGTCAATGTTTTGAAGCGAATTATCGCATGGGGTTCGAGATCACGCCGCCGGGCGAACTTTCAAGCCTCCGCGTGTTCATCGAATACGCTTACCCGTCGTCCTGGATCACGTGCCTTCTCGCGTTCGTCTTTGCGCGCATGTACGCACGCTGGTGCGTTCGGCGCATGGCGAACGATGCCGCTCGAAGATTCCTGTAATCAGTTCGTTGCAGGCCGGCGCCGCCGCCAGCGAAAGCGATAGGGGATGAGGGCGATGCCGGCGATGGTGCTGAGAAGCGCTAACGCCGAGACGAGGATGATGGGCCAGTGGTTGAAGTTTTCGTGGTCACGCCAGTCCATGATGTGAAGCGCCCACAGTGTATCGTACACCCGCCAGAGTTCGGAGCGGCGGGCAGTCACAAGGCCTGTGTTCGCGGAGACGTACACGGCCAGCTTGCTCGGCTCATCGAATTCGATGCGCCAAGCCGGCAACGCACCACGATATTCGGGGCTTTCCGTTGTGATCAGCGTCGAAGTGCGAACGGAAGCGTCCGTGTTGATCCGAAGTCGAGCGACCCAGAGGGCGGCATCCGCGTTCAGCGGCGACAGCCGGGCGCCTGTGTGAGCGTCGAAGAGCGCGCTTGATCGATCGGGATACTCGGCTACGATCATTGAACCTTCCGGGCGACTCTCCAGGGTCACGCGAGTTGGATGTGGTGATGCGTCGATCACGGCGCCGAGGGCCGTTGCGTCCGTCGCCTGAAGTTCGATCGGCGCGATCTCGCGAACACGATGTTCGCTGCGTATCTGTTCGATGGGAAAGACAGTGAAGAAGAGGCCGGTGGCGATCCAGATGAAAATCTGAACGCCGATGATCAGCGCCAGCCACTTGTGCAAGAACGAAGCAATTTGAGCGATACGCATCTAGGCCCCCGAATTCTCCATCGGCACTACGCCAGCGACGAATCCCTCGCGATTGCCGTAGTCGCTTTTCAGGGCTGGATGGTGTCACCTTGAGCCGCCGCCTGCCACGTATCATCTGTTGGGTTAGAATTGACGAAATGGTGATCCGGGCGGAGTATCGTCGGGTTGTGCGTCACGTTCTGTTAACGCTGCTGTTGTCGTTCGCGCTTGGGGCGAGCGGGCTGGCTTCGGCCAGTGCGGCGTTCGCGTGTCCGATGGCCACGCCCACGGCCAGCGCGTCGCACGACTGCTGTCCCGATCAAGGTTCCACCAAGGGCGACCGCGATAACGGTGGCCCACAGAGCATGGTGGACTGCCCGTTCATGCAACTCTGCCGGACAGCCCCAGCACTTGCGCCGACGGCTGAGCCGGTTCGCCTTGTGATAACGACACCGGTCGTGCTGATCCCGCCCCGTACGAACGGCGCACCAGTCTCCGCGCCTGACAGCGACCTCTTTCGACCGCCACGAACCATCTGATTGTCGATTTGACGCCGCGTCTGCGCGCTCGACGCCGCACGCGCACGTATTCTTGCGACATTTTGGAGTGGAAGCATGCTTCGCGCATGGCTGTTGTTGACCGT
>JADLHI010000061.1 GCA_020848895.1 Hyphomonadaceae bacterium | reverse complement strand
GCGGCGAGTGTTGGCGTGAACCCCACGGTGGGGGCGGCCCTGCCCGAGCCGTTGCTTGAAGCGCATCTGCTGGATTTCAGCGGCGATCTCTATGGCAAGACCATCGAAGTGGAACTCATCGCGTTCCTGCGCGATGAAGCAAAATTCGACAGCCTCGGCGAACTGAAGCGGCAAATGACACAAGACGTCATCGACTCGCGACGCGCGCTGGTTGGCGCTTAAACCGGTTTCGCTGTCGCCTTCACTTCCGCTTCGCCGGTCAGCGCGACTTGATCGCCGACACGACATTCGCACTTCAGCTTCACGCGCCGGCCGCGTTCGATCAGCTCGATCACCTCGACCGTGGTTTCGACCGTGGCGCCGATCATCACCGGCGCGCGGAAGCTGAGACTCTGCGAGATGTAGATCGATCCCGGCCCCGGGAGGCGGGTGGCGATGGCGGCGGAGACGAAGCTCGCGGTGAAGACGCCATGGGCGATGCAGCCGCCGAAAGGCGTGGTCGCGGCGTAGGCTTCATCCAAGTGGATCGGGTTATGGTCGCCGCTGATCTCAGCGAAGGCGGCGACCTTCTCCTTGGTGACAACATTGCGCGTGGTTTCGCGCATGCCGACGCGGAGGTCTTCGAAATAGATCGTTTGCATCTCGCTCATGCTTGTCGGCCCTCGCATCGTCACTCCGGGCGTAGCGAAGCGAAGACCCGGAATCCAGGGGCAACCGCTCCGTCACTTGCCCCTGGTTTCCGGATCGCGCGATGCGCGTCCGGAATGACGAGCACTGCTATCGCCTCGCCCTGAAGAAATCTCGCAGCAATGTCGCCGCAGCCTCGGCTTCGACGCCAGCGGTGACGTTGGGTTTCCAGTGTGTCTGCGGATGATCCCAAACCTTCGCGCCGTTCTCAACGCCCCCGCTCTTGGGATCGCTGGCGCCATAGACGACGCGGGCGATGCGGGCGTGGCTGATGGCGCCCGCGCACATTGCACAAGGCTCCAGCGTGACGTAGAGCGTGAGGTCTGGCTTGAGGCGATAATTGCCCAACGCCTCCGCGGCTTTGCGGAGCGCGAGGATTTCGGCATGCGCCGTTGGATCATGCGCGCCGATCGGCGCATTTGCTCCGGTTGCGATCACCTGGCCTTCGGCATCGACAATCACGCACCCGATCGGCGCCTCGCCGGCTTCGGCGGCGGCGCGCGCCAGGTCTAGCGCTTGCTGCATGAACGCCTCGTCGCTCATGGACGGCGCAACTCCAGCAGGTCGGCGATCACTTCGCCCTGCGCGATGGTCTCGAACGTGCCCGGCACGATGGCTTCGCGGTACTGGCGCCGGGCCTCATCGTCGGAATGGTGCATGCGGGTTTCCATGGCCTTCTTCCAGGCGTCTTCGTCTGGCCACTGGGCATAAGCGATGTAAATGCCGTCAGCCTGCTTATGCAGCCTGGAGCCCCAGCCGCCGAATTCCGCCGCGATGCGTTCGGTGCCGCGACGCCAGCCCGCCTCGAATTGCGCCTCACACCCTGGTAGCACCTGCCACCTATAGATCACCGCGAACATGGCCAAACCCTCAGATCCCCCTTCTAGCCCGGAAGCCGAGCGCATTGCGAAGTTCCTCGCGCGTGCGGGCGTGTGCTCGCGCCGGGACGCCGAGCGCTTGATCGCCGAGGGGCGGGTGAAGCTCAACGGCAAGGTGCTGGATACGCCGGCCGTGAAGGTGACAGCGGCGGACAAGGTGCAGGTCGATGGCCGCCCGCTCGGGGCGGCCGAAGAGACGCGCATGTGGCGCTATCATAAGCCGTCAGGCTTGGTGACGACGCACCGCGATCCGGCTGGCCGCGCGACGGTATTTCAGCATCTGCCGCCGGACATGCCGCGCGTGATTTCAGTGGGACGGCTCGATCTCACGTCCGAAGGCCTCTTGCTGCTGACCAATGATGGCGAGATCGCGCGCAAACTCGAACTGCCAGCCAACGGCTGGCTGCGCCGCTATCGCGCGCGCGCATTCGGACGCGTGACGCAGGAAGAGCTTGATACGCTGAAGAACGGCATCACTGTTGAGGGCGTTCGTTACGGTTCGATCGACGCGAAGCTTGAGCGGGGCAGCGGCGCGAATGCCTGGATCAATGTCGCCATCACTGAGGGCAAGAATCGCGAAGTGCGGCGCGTGCTCGATGCGCTGGGGCTGCGCGTCAACCGGTTGATCCGGACGTCATACGGGCCGTTTCAGCTTGGCACGTTGCCGCCTGGCGCGGTGGAAGAAATTCCGCGCAAGGTGCTGAGAGAGCAGCTGGGGAAAGATGCGCTCTAGCGGGCCTCAAGACCCGCGATCCCAGCAGCTAGTGCCCGCCCAGGAAGCTCGGAATCTCAGGAACGTAAACCGGCCAGAAATTGTGCGCATCCTCCCAAATCATCCGCGTGCCGGCGAAGAGGATGATGATGATGCCGATGAGCGCGATCCAGCGGAAGCGATCGATAACACGGGCGATGATCGAAGCGGCGATACCCATCAAAAGCACCGACAGGATCAAGCCGAACCACATGATGACTTCGTTGTGGCGCGACACCGCAGCGACCGCGAGCACGTTATCGAGCGACATCGAAACATCGGCGATGACGATGGTCAGCAACGCACTGGCGAATGTCTTGGGCGGCTTGCCGTGGGAGGCGATGACTTCGGCCGCGTGCTCGCCGGCGACCGGATCGCCAACCTGGATCGGCCGGTGCTCCTTCAAATCGCTCCACATGCGCCAGGCGACCCAGAACAGCAGCACGCCGCCTGCCAGCAGCAAGCCTTGAATTTGCAGCAGATGCAGCGTCACGCTGGCGAAGGCGATCCGCAGGATGAGCGCCAGTACGATGCCCCAGAAGATGGCGCGGCGTTGCTGGTCCTTCGGGAGTGCGGCGGCGGCGAGGCCGACGGCGACAGCGTTGTCGCCGGCCAGCGCCAAGTCGATCAGGACGACTTGAAACAGCGCCGCGAAGTTGGCGACTGCGTGATCAGGATTGAAGACGTCGGCAAAGCTGGCGATCAATCCTTCCACGGTGGCGCTACTCCCCTGTTCGCCCCGGACCCGTGGGGCCGTCCTTGTTCACGAAGGCTGCCGCGGGCGTCAAGCGCTTGGCGACGGGCCATTAGCGCGACATATGGCGCTGGAACGGTGGAGTGAGAAGAATCGCGATGCGGATTGTCGGCGGCGCATTCAAGGGGCGAGCGATTGTGGCGCCGTCGGGCCGTGACACACGGCCGACGTCCGACCGGGCGCGCGAGAGCGTTTTCAATGTGTTGGCGCATGCAGATTGGTCGGCCGGCATCGAAGGACGGAG
>JADLHI010000060.1 GCA_020848895.1 Hyphomonadaceae bacterium | reverse complement strand
GCGGGTTTCGCCGATGGCGGCGTCGAGCCAGGTTTCCAGCGGCTCACTCATGTGCGCGCGGATTCGATGAGGTTTGCAGTCTCGTAGAGCGGCAAGCCGATGACGGATGAGTACGAGCCAATGATCGATGTGATGTAACGGCCGGCGAGGCCTTGGGCTGCGTAGCCGCCGGCTTTGCCATGCCATTCGTTGCTGGCGACGTAGGTTTCGATTTCGTCGGCGCTCAACACTTTGAAGGCGACGCGGGTTTCCACGAGGCGGGTGCGGAGCATTGGACCGCCGGCATCTTGCCGGCCTGCCGTGTTTGCCGGTTGGAAGCCGGCGGTCCGAAGAACAGCCACACCGGTGTAGACGCGGTGCGAGCGGCCGGAGAGCAGGCGCAGACATTGGCGCGCTTCCTGTTCGGTTTCCGCTTTCGGCAACACGCGGCGGCCAACGGCGACGACAGTGTCGGCGGCGAGAATGATGGCGTTTTCGGCTTTCACCGCTTCAGCTTTTTGACGCGCGAGACGCAGCGCCAGGTTACGGGGCGTCTCTTTCGAAAGCGGCGTTTCGTCGATGTCGGCGGCGATGACTTCGTCGGGCGCAATGCCGATCTGCGCCAGCAGCGCCAGCCGGCGCGGACTCGCGCTGGCGAGAATGAGCCGGGTCATGGCCGCTTCGGGAAACCGAGGCGCTGGGCGATGATCTTATCGACCGCGCGCGGGCCGAGCAGGCGCGGCAGCGTCACGTCCATGAATTCGTTGCGCAGGATGCTGTAGCGCGTCTTCGGCTTCGGGTCGGTGAAGCAGCGCCAGACGAGATCGCCGACATCGGACGGGGGCAGCCCGGCGCGGCCTTGTGCGAGCATGTAGTTTTCCACGCCCTTCAGCATCGGCGCGTAGTCGGTATTGTTGAAGCGCGTGAGATCGCCCTCGCCGGCCTTGTCCCAGATCGGGGTGGCGACGGCGCCGGGACCGATGACGATCACGTCGATGCCGTAGAGCATGAGTTCGCGGCGCAACGATTGCGAATAACCTTCCATCGCGAACTTCGAGGCCGAGTACGGACCGACGAACGGCGAACCGTTTTGTCCACCGACCGATGAGATCATCACGATGCGGCCCGGCTTGCCGGCGCGCGACTTATCGGCGCCCAGCAAATCCGCGAAGGCGCGGGTGACGTTGTGGACGCCGAAGAAATTGATCTCGAATTGCTTGCGCAATTCGTCGGTGTCGAGGCGCAGCAGCGGGCCGGCGACGGCGATGCCGGCATTGTTGAGCAGGCCGAAAAGTTTGCGATTGCCAAGCGCTTGCGCCACCTGGGCGGCGCCGGCGCGCACGGCGGCTTCGTCGGCGACATCAAAGATGAGCGGTGTGACGGCGTCGCCAAACTCGGCCCTGAGGCTATCGGCATCAGCCTGCTTGCGCACGCTTGGAAATACATGCGCGCCCTCGCGCACCGCTTTGGCGACCGCGGCGCGGCCGATGCCGGTGGACGCGCCGGTGATGGCCACCGCGCGATCGAGAGAGCCTGGCGCCATTACTTGAAGCGATACGTGACGCGCCCCTTGGTCAGATCATAGGGCGACATCTCAACCAGGACCTTGTCGCCGGCCAGCACGCGGATGCGGTTCTTGCGCATCTTGCCCGCGGTGTGGCCGATGATCTCGTGTCCGTTCTCAAGTTCGATCCGGAACGTCGCGTTGGGCAGAAGCTCCATCACGGTGCCGGCGAATTCCAGTAGTTCTTCCTTGGCCATTCTTTCTCCTGAATCGGCGCTCGCGGGGGGCCTTATAGGGGGCGCGCCCTATCCCGTCGATGGGCGCGGAAACCGTGCGGCGATGCGCCGGGCCAGCCCGTCCCGGACCGTCCGGTACTCCAAAAGCACCTGTTCTCTCGACCCTTCCGCCAGCGAGGGGTCGAAGGTCGGCCAGTATTCGGCTGCGGCGGCGAGCTTGGGGACCAGTTCCAAGGCCGTGTGGTGGACCTCCGGGGAGAGCGAGACGATGAGGTCGAACGGCCCCTCCTCGAAATAGTCGGTCTCGAAGAACTCGAATCCCTTGGGCTCATGCCGGGAAATGTCGCCGCCGACTTCGTCCATGACGAAGGCCGCCATGTAGGACACCTCGTCTCCCGGCCGAAGCCCGACGCTATCGACGCGGACAGCCGAGCCGAATTGCATGCGCATCAGTTCCGCCGCCATGGGCGAACGGATGATGTTGTGGGTGCACGCAAACAGCACCGACCGCGGCAGTGCATCAGCCTCGGACATGCAGCGCGCACACCAGCGTGAACAGACGCCGCGCGGTCTCGTTGTCGACGGTGAAGTGGCTGGCGAGGAGTTCCTGGAGCACGTCCGCCGCTTCGTTATGCAGCCCACGCCGGCCCATATCGAGAGCCTCGATGCGGGCGGGCGGTGCGTCGCGAATGGCGGCGTTGTAGCTCTCGCAGATGAAGGCGTAGTCCTTCACGATCTTGCGCAAGCTGCCGAGCGGCGCCTGGTGCAAAATGATGCGCGCGCCGCTTTCGTCGCTGACATCGAGCACAAGGCGGCCTTCCGACATGCCGAGCAACAGCACGTAAGGCCCGCGATCTTGGTTGAGCACGGCGAAGGAGTTGGATTCCTTCAAATCGAAGAGCGCGATGCGGCGTTCGTGCTCGGCGTTGGGTGACGCGGGCGCGAGTGAGCCTTCATCGAGATTGATCTCGGCGAGGCGATTGCGTCCGCTCATGGCCGCGACCATACCCCCTCCCCGCACGGGGAGGGGGAAGGGGGTGAGGCGAAGCGCGACGCGGAGAGACTAGTCGCGGCGCCAACCAGGCATGCCCGCAGTGGCAATCGGCTTGAGTACGGAGCATCACCCCGTCCCCCGCCCCCTCCCCTCACGGGGAGGGGGAGATTGAGCGCCACGCACATCAGCTTTGCTCGTGATCGGGGCGGCGCGGGGTGGGCCATGTTGGGCCGGTGTCGATCAAAACCGCATCGAGGCACTCGACGTCGACGGCGATCTCGCCGCCGCCCGCGAGCAGCAAGCGCACGACGCCGCCCGGCGGCTCTTCTTCTGGGATGAAACCGATCGACAGCAGCGAGGCCAGCGCCTCGTTGGCATCGGCGCGGACGCGGCGGCTCTTCACGCCAAGCACGCCATCAAACGAAAGCGCTGACCGCACGCGCTCATAGGGTCCGCGTTCGCCGGCCGCCTCCCAGCGAAAGCGGTTGATCATCACGGTGAAACGCCGCGCTTTCTTGTCGAAGCTGATTTCGCCGACGCGCACCAGCGCGTCCTGCACGGCGGCCCCGATAATATCGAGGTCGCCGGCGTCTTCGGCCATCAATCTCAAGAGGCCAGTCGTCATGCCGCCTGTTCTTCTCGCTCGCGCACGATTTGCGCGCCGCAGCCTTGCAGCTTGGCCTCAAGCTTCTCGAAGCCGCGATCCAGGTGATAGACGCGGTTCACCGTGGTTTGGCCTTCAGCCGCGAGGCCCGCGACCACCAAGCTCACCGAGGCGCGCAGATCCGTCGCCATCACCGGCGCGCCGATCAGTTTCGGCACGCCTGTCACGACAGCTTCGTTGGCGTGGATTTCGATCCTGGCGCCGAGGCGCGCCAGTTCGGGCGCGTGCATGAAGCGGTTTTCGAAGATGGTTTCCTTGATGCGCGAGACGCCGTCGGCCATGCACATGAGCGCCATGGCTTGGGCTTGCAAATCGGTTGGGAAACCGGGGAACGGCTCGGTCTCGAAATCGACCGCGTTCATCCGATCCTTCGCGGCGCGCTGTACGCGCAGGCCACGGCCTTCGGCATCGACGCGCACGCCCGCGTCGCGCAGGAATTTTATCATCGCGCCCAAGTGCTCAAAGCGCGCGCCCTCGAGCAGCACGTTGCCGCCAGCGGCTGCGGCAGCCATCGCGTAGGTGCCCGCTTCGATGCGATCGGCGACGACCGAATGCTTTACGCCGCTAAGTCTTGCGACGCCCTTGATGTTGATCGTGCTTGTGCCCGCGCCTTCGACCTTCGCGCCCATCGCGTTCAAGCAATCGGCGAGGTCGGCAATCTCCGGTTCACGCGCGGCGTTTTTCAGCACCGTGTCGCCATTGGCGAGCACGGCGGCCAGCATCGCGTGCTCGGTCGCGCCGACAGACGGAAATGGAAACTCGATCTCCGCGCCCTTGAGGCCGCGCAGCGCCGCCGCCTTCACATAGCCCTGCTCGATGACGATATCGGCGCCCATCGCCTCAAATGCCTTCAGGTGCAGGTCCACCGGCCGCGCGCCGATGGCGCAGCCGCCCGGCAGCGACACTGTCGCGTGTCCGGCGCGCGCCAGCAGCGGCCCCAGCACATTGAACGAGGCGCGCATCTTCCGCACCTGATCGTACGGCGCGATGGTGGAGACGATCTCGGCCGCGTGCATGCGCAGCGTGTGGGTTTCCTTGATCCAGGTGATCTCGACGCCCAGCGTCTTCAGCAGCTGCGCCATGAAGCGCGTGTCCGCGAGATCGGGCATGTTTTCGAGCATCAGCGGCTCAGCCGAAAGCAGCGCCGCCGCTTGCAGCTTCAATGCCGAATTCTTGGCCCCGAAGATCGGGATAGTTCCGTTGAGCGGCGCGCCGCCGGTAATAACAATGCGATCCATGGAGGTCTTTCGCCGGCTCCCCCGGCGGGCGGTTTATGGGATGCGGCGGCGGCGTAAGCAAGGCGGGCGCTATCCCCCCACGCAGGGATCACCGCTAGTTTTTCTTGGGGTTGACGGGCTTTTTCGCCGCCTTTCGGAGCGCGATGTTGCGCTTCAGCGCCTCGGCCAGGCGCTGCGCCTTCTTGGACGCTGGTTTCTGCTTCTCGTTCACTAGTCGAATCGACCCTTTGTCTTGGCCCCGCTAGGATGGCTTTCCAGGGGACCACATGACGGCCGAAGCCGCGCCAAGCCAGACTTTCGCCCACAGCGGGAAGTTCTTCAACGTGCTTGGACTCGCGTTGAAGAACGCGGGGCTGACCATCATCACGCTTACCATGTACCGCTTCTGGGCGCGCACCTCGATGCGGCGGCGGCTTTGGTCGCGCACCTGGGTGATGGGCGATCCGCTCGAATATACGGGCAGCGCCGGCGAACTCTTTCGCGGCTTTCTGATTTCGCTGCCGTGCTTCTTCCTGCCGGCGATCTTCGTCTTCTACATCGCGCCCGTCGCCCTGGAGGCGGTTTGGGCGGGGTGGCTGACGTTCGGCTTCTACGTTCTTTCGGTGCCGCTGATTGCGGCCGCGCGTTACTGGATGCGCCGCTATCAACTTTCGCGCACACGCTGGCGCGGCATCAAGCTGGGCCTTGCAGGTTCAGCTTGGGGCTTTGCCGCGGCCTCTTGGGGCTGGTGGGTGCTGCAGCTTTTGTCGCTCGGTTGGTACACGCCGGCGGCGCGCATCAATCGGGCGCGGATGATGTGGGAGAACACCCGCTTCGGCGATCAGCCGTTCCAGTTCGAGGTGCAGAACGGAGAGTCGCCGCAGAAGGGCATGTGGTGGCCGTTCGCGTTCGGTTGGGTGGGCATGGCGGTGATCGGTCTCGCAACCCCTATCGCCGCGGGCGCCGTTAGCGCGTACGTGGCCTCGCAGATCGCCACCGGCGAGGTTGAATACCCCGCCTACCTGCCGGTGCTCATCGGGCTGAGTGTCTTGGCGATCGGCGCCCTGGGCTGGCTTCTGGTCTGGGCGCCGTACAACGCGGCGGCGATGAATCGCATTGCATCGCTTATCACCATCGACGGCGCGCGCTTCAAACTCCGGGCCAAAACGATTTCGCTGTTCGCCATCACGCTGCTGGGCTGGATATTCGTGATCTTCTCTCTCGGTTTGCTCGCGCCGGTCGCCGGCTTTTTACAGGTCCGCTACATCTTGAACCGGCTGGAGCTGATCGACACGCCGCGCTTTGCCGAGATCGGACAATCGGTGCTGAGAGACTCTGACTCGGGCGAAAGCCTGGGCGATGCGTTCGACCTCGACATGGGCGTGGGGGTGATCTGATGCACGCCCGCTACGCCGATGGCCGCGCCGCCATCTTCAGCGATGTCGACGTGGAGTTGACGCCCGAAAAGCTGTTCATCCGCCACGGCGCGCGCACGATCGACTGGGACTACGCCGATCTTGCGCGCGCCGACGATGACAATGGACGCATCGTTCTGCGCCAGAAGCGAAAGCCGGACACCGGCGCGCGGCTGATGCTCGGCGGCTGGTACGACGACGAGTTGAAGGCGGTCGCGCCGCATTTGATGAAGCCGCGCGCGCAAGGCGTCGAAGGCCGCCTCACGGTGGCGGCGCTTGTGACCGCGGCGTGGTCGCTGGCGGGCGCATTCCTCGTCGGCATTCCCTTCGCGGCCGATCCGTTGGCGCGCGCCATGCCGGAAAAATACCGCACCCAGATCGCCGACATTTCCTGGACGCAGGTGAACAATTTCACCGTTCAGTGCCCGGACTCCGACGACGCCGCGCAAATCCTCAACGATCTCGCCTACCGGATCATGGAGCGCTCGAACGTGGCTGAGCGCGACGAAATCTGGATCACCATCGCGGACGCGGATTTTCCCAACGCTTTCGCGCTGCCGGACAATTCGATCATCGTGACCGACGAGCTGATCGGCATGGCCGAACAGCCGGACGAATTGGTCGGCGTGCTGGCGCACGAGATCGCGCACATCGAGCACAATCACATCATGAAGAACGTCATTCGCCAGATCGGCGCGGGGATTTTCTTCGACGTCGTGTTCGGCGGCGCGGGCGCGGGGCAAGCCATCGCCATTGCATCGGTGAACCTCGCGGGCCTGCGCTACAGCCGCGGCGATGAAAGCGACGCCGACGCCCGCGGCATGGACTATCTCGACGCCGCCGGCATCAGCACCGCCGGCATCGCCCGCATGTTCGACCGCTTCGAGGCCTACACCGAGGCTGAGGGCGCCGGCGACATCCCGACCATGCTCTCAAGCCACCCCGCTTCGCGCGAACGCGCCATCGCCGCGCGCGCCCGCGCACGCGAAGGGTTGCCGCCTTCGCTCAGCGCGCGCGATTGGCGCATCGTGCAACAAGCTTGCGGCGGGGCCGATACTCTGAACGAAGACGCAGCGCCAGCGGCGGATTAGGCCCGCCTCACAGCCACGCACGCGCGCTTTTTTCATCTTGTACTAGCGCAGGAGTGTAAGCGCGCCCAATCGGGAGAATGCGTTGCGAAATGCATGTGCGTCTCCAGTCACCCAAGCGGATGACGGCAACGAACCGAACTCGGCTGGGTTCATCCGCACGGCAACGCATTCAAGCAGGCTGACTGAGTTGTAGGAATATTGCGTCACGGCATGCGTCGTGCCGCCGGTGACGACGCTCTGGCGGATTCGGCGCCCGGCGCTATCGTAGCCGACGTTCAAGGTTTCGAACGCCGAGAAATGCGTGTGCGTCCCCAATCACCGCGCTCCAGTTGGAGCCACCACTCCTAATCATCGGAACCCCGCTCGACCACAGCCTGAATATCCGTCTCCAACTCAGACAACCAGCGAGTGGCGATTACAAATGTCCACAGCGACAACGCAAACAGCCCAAAATCCACCGCCAGTGCAACCGACATCCACGCGCCCTCTTCAATTTGACCGCGCACGCTGATCAGAGATGTAATTCCCCAGGCGATGCCAACGCCACGCAGCTTCTTTTTCGCGTCAAGCGCAATCTTGTTGCTTCCAGTTTCGCGATAGTTTCGAAGAGTCTCGCGTATGACATCGAGACGATTCCACGGCACGAAGAAATTTGCCACTGGAATGCCGAACGCAATAAGCGTCTCTAGCCAACCGGAAAACTTGCCAACACCTTTGTCGGTCAAGAACTTCCGAACACGATAAACCCGGCTCAAAAAAACAAAGGCGGAACTTGAGAACGCAATCACAGCGCAAATGGCGAGGGGTGGCATAACTGTCTGCTGTATCAATCGCGTCTCGCGAGACACCGCACCTTCAAGAAGAACTTGAACCAGACCCCAACCACTCAGACCCAGCGACGCAAGGAACATCACAAAAGACACTGTGCCCAACACCGCAAACGACATCGCTGCATTGCCGAATGCGGAACCGAATGTTTTTTCAAGTGCCAATCTAGGGCCTCTCCGCGCTACAAACTTATGAGCCCGGGCATGGCTCGTCCTCGGGCGTGAGTTGTACACCGCCCACTCTCACATTCGCGCCGTAAATCCCTGCGAAGAGCGGGACACGCACGCTTTCAGAAGAGCGGGACACGCACGCTTTTCCCATCTTGTACCACCGCAGGAGTGTGAGCGCCCGATCAAAAGAACGCGTTGCGAAATGCGCGTGCGTCCCCAATCACGTCCCCAATCACCCCAAAATAAGTGTATGTCACCCTGCCCATTACCTCTCTGGCACAGGCAGTGGCGCGCCCGGTCCACTACGGATTGTTTGCAGGTATCGCTCAGCCCATTCCCGTCGGGACCCTTCCAAGAGTGAGACCTTCCGTTCAAGCAGGGACATCAGAGCAGCATCGAGGGAAGCGTCGAAGGTTCGATTCGTTTGCATCATCGCGAACGCAACTACGATATCGAATATCGTTAGGTCGTAGGTCGTCAGTTCGAGTTTATGTGCAAGAAAATGTCCCGCTTCTTCTCCACCTTCCGCGAAGCGAACGGTCATGAGTGCGAGTGGCGGATGCAGGGATTGCACGGCGCAAATATAGATACGGTAGCGCGTTTCAAGGTCGTAGGTGTCGAAACGCTCCAGCGTTTCACCCAAGCGATCTTCCGACAAATAGGCTCTTCGCAGGGCGCTACAGTTACCAACCGCCGGATCATGCCTAAGACAGCTTGTCACCAACACAAGCGCTCCAAGCAAGAACGCTGATCGCCATCTCGTAGGCGCCGCACTCAGCATGTTGTGCCCGGTCCTCCGATGGCATTTTCCACTTGCCGCCGAGTCGCGTTTGCGGCGTCCTCCGCAGGCTCCTGGTCCCAACCATGCTCGAAACAGTAAAGGTGACACACACGCATTGATGTGCGCCGTTCGCTGGTGCCACGGGTGAGGATTGAACTCACGGCCTCGTCATTACCAATGACGCGCTCTACCACTGAGCTACCGCGGCTGATCCGGCGAAGCGGGGCTTCTAACCGGCTCCGGGCGCTATTGGAAGCCCGCCGGCGCCGCACCCGCGGCCTGGGTTATCCACTGGTGAGGCGGGCCAAAGCGGCCTGATAATTGGCCAGTTGCGTCCCCAGATAGGCGGGCGCCGCGCCCATGTTCTGGCGCTTGGTCTCAAGCGCCTTTTCCGCCTCGGTCAGCTCCTTGGCGTTGGGATTGAGCAGCGCGTCGTAGGCCTGGCGGACAATCGAGATCGCGGCCGAGAGTTCGGCTTTAGCGCTGGTGATGGCTGTGGCGCTGTCGAGCTTTAGCCCGACGAGGCCGAGGCCATAGGTTTTCAGCGCGCCCCGCCCCGCATCGTTGGTGGCGACGATGCCTTGGGTCAGGCCGAGCGCCGCCAGCGCGTCGCGCTCGGCGCGGCCGGACTCAATGCGGATGGCCTGGCCGTTGCGCGGCGCGATCTTGATCCGCTCGACGCCGTTTTCCTTGACGATCTCGGCGCGGCCAGCCGCACCGATGGCGCGATTGATCGAGACGAGCAATGTCGCCAGCGTATCCTTCTCGCCGATGCGAACGGTGGTGAGACGTCGGCCGTCGACGCCGATCTTGAACTCGTCGCCGGCGCGCAGCGCGCTGCGTGCTGTCAGCGCGCCGGCATCGTTGGTGGCGAGCGCGCCTTTCGGCAGCCCCAGAATATCGAGCGGCGAAGCGGCGTTGGTGTCGACGGCGAGGCTCGTCAGCTTCACCGTGCCGCCGGCGGAGGTGAATGTACGCATCCATTCGGTATCGCCATCGGCGCCCAGGCGCGTGAGAAAGCTCATCGGCGTGTTCGCCGCGCCGGACATCGCCATCACGCCGCCGGTCACGCCCGCCGCATAGACGGCGCCGTTGACGATCGCGAGGGCTTTGACGGCGTCGTCCTGCGCCGATCCGAGATAAGTGGCGCGGTCGAGACCGGTCGATGTGAGATCGGCGTCGATGCGGGCGACGAAGCCCTCTTGGCCGGCGACGGCGCCGCGCGCGGTGTTGCTCAACGTCAAACGGTCGGCGCCGATTTCGCCGCCGACATAGAGCGATGAACCATCGATCGCCAGCGCGTTGATGGCGCTCTTGTAGAAATAGCCGAGATCGCGCGTCGCGCCGACGCTGAAGCCGGCGCCGCTCGAATAGCTGAAGCTGCGCACGACGCCGCGATTGTCCTCGACGCCGCCAGTGAAGATATCGATGCCGCCGGCGCCGTTGTCGCGCACCACAAGCGCGCTGGCCGCATCGGCGCCGGCGCCGGCGAACTGGCGGGTGAACATTTCGAGGCCCGAGGCGGAGTAGCCGCGCACGTAAGCGTCGGCGCCGCCGGCGCTGACTTGGCCGCTCAGCGCCGACTCGGTCTTGCCGGCGACGATGACGCTGCCGTCCGGCGCGAACGCGATGGCGAGCGCTTCGTCATTGGCGCTGGCGCCGCGGCGGGCGGTCCACAGCTCTTTGCCGCTCGCGTCGAACATGGCGACAAACGAATCCGTACCGCCCTTCGCGCTCGTGCCGCCCAAGGCGCCTTCAACCGAACCGGCGACCGCGACTTTGCCGTCGGCCGAGACCGCGAGCGCGAAGCCGCTGGCCGATTGGGCCGCCCCCAAGATTTCGCTGAACGCCAGCTTGCCGGCTGAATCGTATTTGAGCAGCGCGACATCGCGCGCGCCCTTGATGTCGCTGGTGGATGAGCCGTCAGTGAGATCTGCAAGCACGTAAACCGAGCCATCGGCCGCCGTTGCAACCGAGCGCGCGGTCGCGACCTTGGCGCCGCCGCCGACGCTTACGTCGAACGCACGGCCAGGGAACCAGGCCGAGGAATTGGCGCTCGGCGCCGTGTAGGGCGATGTCGCCGAAAGCGTTTGCGTGATCGCCGCGCCGCGGGAGGCGCGGTCGGCGACGCGAAGAGCGCCGACCGGATCGTCCGCATGCGAAAGCGCGTCGATGGGATCAAGCGTCGAGGCGAAGATATCGCCGCCGAGATTGATCTCTGAAACGCCGCGCACGGTGCTCGATGAGCCGGTGACGACGCGGAGGCCCGCGCCAGCGCCGGAAAGATCGGTCGCCACCAGGCCGGAGTCATAGCCGCCAGCGGCCAGCGCTTCGTTCAAGCGCAACGCCGTGCTTTCGAGCGTGCGAGGATCGCCCGGCTGCAGCGTGGCGCTTATCGTGCGTTGGCCCCAGATGGTGTCGAGCGTTACCGAAACTGCCTGGTTGCCGAGCAACGCGGCGACATCATCGCTGACGCCAGTCGCGGCTTGCGCGCTGGTGAAGCTGCGCTGCGCCGAGAACGCGCCGCCGACGCCGAGCGTTGGCGTATCGCCTTGCAACGCTAGTGCATCGCCGTTGACGCTCACTGACACCAGACGTTGCCCGGCGCCTTCGGCGACACTCCATTGCGTGAGGTCGCCGCTGGACGCACTGACATAGACGCCAGCCGCATTCAGCGCTGCATCGAGGCGCGCCTGCAGCGCGCCGTTCCATTGCCCGGGCGCGAGATCGGGATTGTCGAGGCGCTCTTGAGCGGTGATCGCGAGCGAGATTGTCTTGTTGCCGTTGGCGGTGGCGACAACGACTTGAATGTCGAGCGCGCCGGTGTGCGTCGAGAGCGGCGATCCACTGGCGCCATAGGTACGGATTGAATCGCCGAACGGTTGGCCACTGGCCGCGACCGGCAAGCCGCCAGACGCCCATGCGCCCGGGGCGACCAAATCGGCGTCATAAGTTTCCGTGTTCAGAGTCGCGCCAACATCGACCATGTCATGCAGCGCGTCGACGCGCAGCGCGTAGGACCCGGCGCCGGTATCGACGAGATAGGCCGCCGCGGCGATGCCTTTCTGGCGCAGCTTGGTGTTGAGCTGATCGGCCAGCTGCGTGGCGCTGACGCCATCGTCGCCGCCGTCGATGACGATCGATTGCGCGCTCGTTGCGCCTGTGAACGTGAACGTCTGCGAGCCGGTGAACACGCCGTCTTCCGGAACGATGCCACCGACTTCGAAGCGGCGCGCGAAGACGCCGTCGCGCAAGCCGCCGACCATGCCGGGCGTTTCTTCCATTTCCAACGTCGTGAACTTGCCGCCGATTGACAGGCTGGTGGCGCGCACGCCATCGCCGCCATAGATCGAGAAGCCAAGATTGCCGTTATCTTCCCAAACATCGACACCAGCCGCGACGCCCTGTTCGTGCAACAGCTGCGACAAGCGCTCGGCGAGATCGTCCAGCATCGCGCGGTCTTCGCTTTCGCCGCTGCGCGCGCGCCAGGCTTCCAAATCTTCGCTGCGCCACGCCGTTGAAACGGACAAAGACCGGCCGTCCGGCAGTGACAATTTGAGCACCGCTTCACCAGCGGCGCGGATCGCATCCTCGAACCCGTTGGCGCCATCGGACATTAGCACGTTCGTACGCTGCTCTGTCGCGCCAGCTGGCGCGGTGGCGTAAGGCGCGCCGGCGCCGATCCAGCCCGCGCCGATCAGTGCGCCGATGGGGTCTGCGGTGGATGCGGGGCGATCGAGCAGAAGCGGCTGACCGGCCGCGCCACCGGTGTCTTCCAATTTGATCAGCCGCGCACCGCTGCCGGTTGTGCCGACGGCGTAGAATGCGGGGTTGGCGTTGACCGGCTGAAACGCCACGCGCTCATCGGCGCGCACATCGACCTTCAGCGCATATTGCTTCGCGCCCGTGTATTTCACCGTCTTGATCTGACCGGCGACGATCGTGCTTGTCGTCTTCGGTGTTTGATCGACCGCCTCAAGCCGCGACGCTGCGCCGGCCGCGGAAAGCTTGTTGTTCACGAAGCTCACGACATTGCTGAGCGTGCGCGGGATCGATCCCATTTCAGAAAGATCGATGGCGACGTTGCGCACCGTGCCCGCCGCCGATGTGGCGACAATGCTGAACTTCGCATCGTTCGCCAGCCCGGTGACCTTATCGTAGAGCGAGCCGCGATGGATGACAGGCGTTGTGTAGTCTTCGCTTTTTGAAGGCATCGCCAGCGTTGTTTGGGCGGCGTCGACGCGGTCGCCCTGCGCCAGGCGGATGTCGTCGAATTTCTGTTGGTCGAAGAACGCCTGCAGTTCGCTCAAACCGCGCGCGAATTGCGCCTGGTTCTGCGCGATGACGGTCTTGCTGAGAGAGGTGTCTTCGGCGCGCGTCGCGAGGGCCTGCAATGTCGAGAGGCCCGAATAGAGCGCGAAGAGCTTCTGGTAGTCGCCGGTCGCGCCAAGATCGCTGTAGAGCTTGGCGCTGGTGTCGAAGAAAGACTTGTTGTCGAGCGCGCGCTGCACCAAGGCGGACGCACTGGGCGAGACGCCCGGCGTCCACACCGGCGCGATCGGCGCATTGGGATCTTGCGTCGCGGTTTTGGTATCGACGCCAATGCCAGCTTTGGCAGCCGCCCACGACGTCAGCAGATCGGAGCCGACGCCGCTGGTTGTGCTGCTCGTCCCGCCCAAAAGGGCGGCGGCAACGTTCATATTGGCGAGACTGACCAAGGCGACTCCGAACGCTTAATGTCGCTCAAGAGCCGTAAACGCGCGGTTGGCGCCTAATGGTTAACAGCAAGCCCTGTGTACTGAACCATCTCGTTGAAAATCGGGTATTGCAACAGCTTCGGCCAGAGCTGGATGCCCTGCCAGATCGACAAGGTGATCACCAGCACAGAGGCCGCGCCCAGGAGAAAGCGCGCCGGCGCAATCTTGGTGACGTAGCCGGCAAGCGGGGCGGCCACTAAGCCGCCGACGATCAGCCCGGCCATCGCGGCGCCGCCAGTCCATAAGCCGCCCTCAAGCTCGAAGCGGCCGGTGATGAGCGTCCAGAGGAAGGTCAGCGATATCGCAACCGTAACGACAAACTCAGCCGAGTTGACGCTGCCGATGACATAACGCGGAGCATGTCCGCGCCCGAGCAGCGTCGAGGTCACCACCGGCCCCCAGCCGCCGCCGCCGCTGGCGTCAAGAAATCCGCCGGCGATGCCGAGCGGCACAACATGCTTGAGATGCGGCGGCTCTTCGCGCGGCTCCCGGATCGCGCGCGACAGCATGTAAACGCCGAGAACGCCCAAATAGGCGATGACAATCGCCTTGATGAAGGTCGCGTCGAAGCCGGTCAGCAGGTACGCGCCGATCACGCCGCCGACGACGCCGGCGGGCGCAAGGCGCCAGAAGAGTTTCCAATCGACGTTCTTGTGCAGCATGTGCGAGGCGCCCGAAGCGCCGGTGGTGAAGCATTCGGCGGCATGGATGGTGGCGGACGCCTGAGCTGGCGGCACGCCAAACGCCAGCAGCACGCTTGACGAGATGACGCCATAGGCCATCCCCACCGCGCCATCGACAAGCTGAGCGAGAAAGCCAACCGCGAGGAACAATCCAAACACGGCCGCCAAGCCGGGCCAAAGGTCCGCTAAAACTTCCAATACGCCCTCTTCGCTGACCTGGCCGGCAGCTTACCCGTCACATCGTAATGCGGCCAGAGCGCGGCAGGTTCCCGCGTTAACCATTTGCGGGCAGCGCGGTTTCGATTCCGAGTAGCTCTTCAACCCGAACGACCCATCCCCTAACGGCAGGGTAATCTCTCAAATTGAAGCCGCCGAGGTCGGCTTTGCGCGTGTAGGCGACGAGCGCGATGTCGGCGAGCGAGAGCGCATCGGCGACCAGAAACGGCGTTTGTTTCAGCTGCAATTCCATCCGCGCCAGCGCCGCATTGCCCTTGGCCAGCAGCGACGGTTCAAGCTCATCGTCGCGCTTGCCCAGATAGTGTTTGCGCGCGATCCGGACCGCAATCTGCGGCTCGTGGCTGTACTGCTCCCAGAACAACCACTCGAACATCTTGGCGCGTTGGTACGCGTCCTGCGGAACGAGATCGGTCCCTTCCGCGAAGTAGAGCATCATCGCGTTCGACTGCGCGAGCATGCGTCCGTCTTCGAGGATCAGCGTCGGCACTTGGCCGGCGGGATTGAGCGCCAAGAATTCCGGCGTGCGCGTCGAGCCATCGAGCGCATCGACTTCGATCCAATCGTAGGCGACGCCAAGGCGATCGAGGATCCATTTCGGCTTGTGACAATTGCCGCTGTACGACGTGCCATAGAGTTTGATCTTCGCCATCGCCGCCTCCCGTACGCGGGCTTCTGACAGCGCGCTCCTAGCCCAGCAAGTGAATAGCGCTCACAGCCGATGTGAGCGGTTAGGGTCGGCGCGCGCACTTTCCATGACAGCGGCGTTAGTTTTCGCTTCCCTCACGTTCGCAAGCGCGGCAACATTTGCGCACATGAGGCTCGCCTCAACGGCGAGTGTTGCGATCGGGGCGATCCTTTGACGACAACATGCTCGCGCTGCAACGCCGCATTAGCGGCCGGCGCTCAATTCTGCGGTTCATGCGGCGCGCCACAAGGCGCGGGCGCTGGCCCGGCGCCGCCGCCGCCGCCGATTCCACAACCGCCGCCCTACACACCGCCTCCAATGCCGCAGATTCCGCAGATGGCCCGCGGGTTCTCCGGTGGCGGCGGCGGTGCAAACCAGCAGGCAACGTTCAACGGCGAACCGGCCGACGCCTACGGCCAAGCCATCAACGCGATCAACACGATGGGCGGGCAAGTGCTCTGGCAGCAACCGCCGACCAACGCGAAATTCTTCCTGCCAAAGAAAGACAATTGGATCACTGGCGGTCTCACCATGAAGTACGATGGCGAGCTTCAGCTTCAAAAATCGTCGCCCACCCAAACCACCGCGCGCGTTTCGCTCAAACTGCAGTGGGGCAGCTTCCTGCCGTTGGCGTTGACGCTGCTCGCGTTCGTCTTCGTCATGGGCATGTTCAACATCTACTTCGCAGTCTATGGCATCTTCATCATGGGGTTGCTGGTCGCGTATTCGGCTTGGCAGGTCTCCAGCCAATTGCCCGACAAATTGCTCGCCGACTTCTTTCGCACCCTGACAGGCGCGCCGGCGGCCCCGCAGCAAGGCGGTTTCAAACCGCAGCCGCATGCGTTCACGCCGCAACCTCCTCCAGCGCCTGCGCCCACACCGGCGCCAGCACCAGCTCCTGCACCGGCGCCGGCTGCCTCCAACGGCGGCGACGCGGGCGCGATCATGGAGCAGATCAAACAACTCGGCAGTTTGCGTGACGCCGGCGTGCTGACACCCGAAGAGTTCGAGGCGAAGAAGGCCGAACTCCTGAAGCGCATCTGACGATGACCGTCGCCGTCGTCGCCTGCCCACGCTGCAACGCCCCGTCCGACGGCATGGCGCGCTTTTGCACCCAATGCGGCTCGCCTTTCGGCGCCGCGGCGGTCGCGCCATCGCAGCCCTATTACGCCATGGGCTGCACCACGTGCGGTGGCGACGGCGCGCGGCTGGCGGCGGACAAAGTCTATTGCCCGACGTGCCGTTGGCTGCGGCCGCTAGGCGACAATTATCAGATGCCGGTGGAAGCCTTCCTCTGGCGCCTCGACGCCGATGCGATGAACACGCTCTCGGGCATCGGCCCGCTCAACTCAGCGGCGCACGGCTTGTCCGAGAAGATCGGCCGCCCATGGTTCGAGGCTTCGGTTAACGGGCTTCGGCTGTCCGAACAGCAATTGCCGGACATCTTCGAACTCGCGATCAAGGCCGCGCGCATCGTTGGCCTCCAGCACCTGCCGGAAATCTACATTTCCGGTCAGCAGATGTGGGACTCGGTGACGATGGGGTCGCAGACCTCGTCGTTCGTGGCGCTGGGTTCCGTGCTCACCAATTTCCGCGGCGACGATCTTTTGTATCTCATTGGCCGGGAGATGGGTCATGCCCGCGCGGGCCACGCGCTCTGGAATACGGTCGTGCAGCTTCTCGCCGGGCGCCAACCGGGCAATCGCTCGCTGATGTCCGACGGCATGCTGAGTTTCCTCTCGCCGACCAAGCTCATTGAAAGCGGCATCAACGCGCCGCTAATGGCCTGGCAGCGCCATTCCGCCATCACCGCCGACCGCGCCGGCTTGCTTTGCGTGGGAGACCTCGAAGTCGCGCGGCGCGTCACGCTGCAATACACGCTGCACTCTTTCCCGATCGCCGCGCGCATCAACCGCGAGGCCTGGATGGCGCAGGAAGACGCTTCCGACGATAGCGCCATGCAAGCGTCTGAGTTCGCGATGACCTCGACGCCCTATGCGGCGCGGCGTCTGAAGCTCGCGCGCGAATTCCACGCCAGCGCCGAGTTCCAAGGCTGGCGGCGCGTCATCGAACACTGGTCGCCGAAGCCGGCGCCGAAGACCGTTCAAGCGGCGCCGACACCGCCCAAGGCGCCCCCGCAGCAGGACATGGAAAAGCTCACCTGCATCGCCTGCAAAACCGTGATGCGCGTGCCGAAAGCGAAGCTCGTCGGCACGGAACCGGTGAACGTGCGCTGCCCCAACCCCGATTGCGGCAAGGTGCTGAAGATCACGCCCAAGAAGCCAAAGGCGCCCAAGCCTGACCAGGTATCCGATTGACGACGCCTCCGCCCCCGGAGGACGCCAAGTTCGATGTGGCGGTGGAACCGGCGCCGCGCAAAGACGTGGTCGAGGCTGAAGAGGACGAGCAATCGAAACGCGAGCGCGAAGCCGCATTAGCGTCCACCTTCGACCAAGCGCTCGCGCATCACGGGAAAACGGACGAAGAATTGATCGAAGAGCGCCAAGATGAGGCGCGGATGCTTGGCGATGCGGCGATTGCGGCGGCCATTGTGATCGCGGTCACAGACGACGCACGCGCCGATGCTATCGATGTGGAGATCGCGGAGGGATATCCTCCCGAGAGCAATGACGACGACGGCGATTAAACGAGGGATGGATCATGGCTGACCCGATGACGCTCGACGATTTCTGGCAGACAGAAAACGGACAACAATTGCAGACCGACATGGCCGGCATGTCGGACGCTGAACAAGCGACGATGCTGAACCAGCTGCAGCAAGCGGCAGACAACGGCGATCTGCATGCTGACTTCAACACCGACGACATGTTCCTCGATTCACAAATCGCGGAAGCCAAGCGCGAAGACGCTGAATATTATCAGGCCGAACAGGCCAAGGCCGTTGAAGATGGCGATTGGGAAAAGGCCGAAGAGATGGCCTCCAACGCCGAGTACGCGATGGAAGAAGTGAAGGATCATGGCGGCGATGTCGCCGATTCCGAAATCCTGGACGCGCAGTACGACCAAATGGACTTGGGAAACGCCGACTATCACCAAGAGATTGCCGACGACAAAGCCGCGTCAGCCGATGCTTACGCAGCCAGCGGCGATCTCGACACCGCCGCCATGTACGCAGACGGCGCGGCGGGCGAAGCCGCGACTGCCGCCGATTACGGCGCGCAGGCCGATCAAGGCGGCACCTATGCGGATCAGACCGTCGATACATCCTCGACGTTTGACGCCACGGCGACGGTGGACACCAGCGCCAGCGCCGTCGTCGATACATCGAGCAGCTATTCGAGCATCGACACCTCGACGACGACAACCGAATAGCGCGGGCGCGCTGGCCGGCGCCACGCGCCCACGATAGGCTGCGCCGCGATGCGGTCGAATGACACAACGCGGCGCGGCGTCAGGCTGCTCGCCCTCTCCACGCTTGCTGGCGCTGCGCTCGCGACGCACGACGCGGCGGCGGAGCCGGGCCTCGCGGACGAAGTTGAGTCTGCTATCGTCGTGGCCGGCGCGACTGAATTTTCGCTTCATGCCGGCCAATTGACCGGCGGCGATAATGGCGACGATTGGCAAGCCCGGGCCGAAGCCAGCTACGCTTATGCGAGTTGGTGGCGCCCGGGCGTTGCGGCAACGTGGCAACGCGAAAACGGTCGCGGCGCCGAACTGACTGGCCTCGCCATTGAAAATATCTTCGACTTCATTCCAAGCCGGCGCTGGCCGGTGCATTTTGGCGCTTACGCCGAGTACGAACGCAACATGCAAGAGGATCCCGATCGGATCGAACTTAAACTGCTGATGCAGCGCGCCCGCGGGCCGCTCGATCTGCGCTTCAATATCGTCAGCGAACGCGAGACGGGAGACGGCTCGGACAATCGCTGGGAGTTCGGCTACGCGGCGCAAGGTTCGTATCGGATAAGCCCGTCATGGCGCATCGGCGTGCAGGGATTTGGCGATACCGGCTTTGACGATCAGCTTGGCGACATTGACGATTATGCGCACTATTGGGGGCCGTTCGCACAAGTGCGTTTGGCCAGCATGCGCGATCGGGACGTGAGCCTCCACGTTGGCTATCTCGCAGCCAGCGGTCACGCCGATGCGGACGGTCAATTGCGGTTGCAGCTGGAATGGTCGTTCGGCGAAGACAGCGACGATTAGGCGCGCGCGATCTGGGTTTCGTAAATGACGGCGGCCCGCGCATCGTGAAAGCGGAGGGTCAGGACGTCCGCGCCGAGAACGCAACTCGCAAATCCCACATCGGCGTAAGCGAACTGCGATTGCGGCACAGCGTCGATCTGGCGCGACAACGCGCCAGAGCCGGAACAGATGTAGTCAACGCCCTG